>JAZRAY010000140.1:0-2358 GCA_045634805.1 Succinivibrio sp.
AACATATAAAGAACTTTATAAAAGGTGATGAGATGACACAAATTCGTTTTGCAACCCGTTTAAATTCATTTGCTTCAAAGAGTCATGTATTTTGGCCAGAGCTGAAAGGTAAGCCATCTGTCAGACAGATGATCGACAGAGCCGCAACTGTGAAAGGGCTTACCGATTTAGATCTTAACTATCCTCAGCACATCAAAGATGATGTTGCAGACTTAAAACAGTACATTGAGGATAAAGGTCTGCATGTAAACGGTATGGCAATGAGATTTAATACTCTTCCAGAGTTTCAGCTTGGAGCATTTACCAATCCTGAAAAGAGAGTAAGAGATGCTGCTGTTGAACTAACTAAAAAGGGAATCGACTGTGGCCGTACCTTTGGAACAAATCTAATGACAATCTGGCTTGGACAAGATGGTTTCGATTACTGTTTTCAGGCTGACTATGACAGAATGTGGGACAACATGATTCAGTGCTTCAGAGAAGTCTGTGAATATGCTCCTGACTGCAATATCAGTATTGAATACAAACCAAATGAACCCCGTTCCTACTCAATTCTTCCTAATGCAGCAACAACACTGCTTGCAATCAATGATATCGGTATGAAAAACATGGGGGTAACCCTTGATTTTGCCCACGTTCTGTTTGCCGGTGAAATCCCTGCCTTTGCTGCCTCTTTGATTTCAAAGCGAACCAGAATCTTAGGTCTTCATTTAAATGACGGCTGGGGCAAACGTGATGATGGTCTTATGGTTGCTTCGGTAAATCTGAGAGCAACCCTGGAACTTATCTGGAAACTTCGCAAAGAAAACTTTAATGGAGCCTACTACTTTGACACATTCCCAGATGCCAGCGGAATGGATCCTGTAAAGGAAGCTGAAGTAAACATTATTACAGTAAATAAGCTGGTAGAAATTGCTGACAAACTTTCTTCAAACAAAGAGCTTGAACAGGCAATCAACGATCAGAATTCCCCATTGAGTCAGCAGATTGTTAACGAAATGCTACTTAATAACTAACAAACACAAAGGAGACAAAAATGAGATCATTTGCAAAGAAAATTTCTTTAACTGCATTTGCAGCTGTTTTATGCGGTTCAGTTATGGCTGCTGATTTACAGCCTTTAAATTCTGATACAGAGCCAAATCGTGTTGACTGGACAGAACTTCAGGGTAAATTTGGCAATGTACCTGCATTAAAAGAGGGAACTCGTTTAGGTGGTGTTTCAAAGACATTAACCAACGAATACTGGAGAAGTCTGGGTGAGGGATATACCGCTGCAGCTAAAAAATATGGTGCAACCGTGTCTTATCTTGCAGCTGCAAATGAAGATGATCAGTTAGGCCAGCTTTCAATTGCCGAGACCATGATTACTGAAGGTTATAACGCACTTTTAGCATCTCCTCAGTCAGATGCAAATCTACAGGCTGCCTTTGATGAGGCTGCCTCAAAGAATATTCCTTTTATCAATGTAAACGATGCTGTAATGCCTCTTACAAAATACTATGTTGGCTGTGTTCAGCGTGATAACGGTGTTCGTGTCGCCAAGTGGTTTATCGAAAATATTAAAGAAGGTGGCAAGGTAGCTGTTATTGAAGGTCAGCCTGGTGTATATGCTGCAAAACAGAGAACAGACGGCTTTACTCAGACTATCAAGGGGTCAGGCAAGTTTGAAGTTGTTGCATCTGTACCAGCTAACTGGAGTAGAGAGCAGGCATACAATGCTGCAACAAATATTCTACAGCGTACTCCTGATTTAATCGGTTTCTATGTAAATAATGACGGTATGGCTTTAGGTGTTGTTGAAGCTGTAAAGGCAGCCAACAGATTAGGTAAGACCTATGTGTTCGGTACTGACGGAATATCTGATGCGTACAAATCAATTATGTCAGGTGAACTATCCGGAACTGTTGATTCTTTCCCAATTTTAACCGGTGAGGTTGCAGTTGAAGTTGCTGCCAGAATTATTGGTGGACAGGATATTCCTCGTGTAGTATCTACTCCTCAGGCTTTAATTACCAAGGATAACGTAGATAAGTTCTACCAGAAGAATTCTGATGAAATCCTGAAGGCTTTATCTGAATAATAAGTATTGGTGGGACATATGGTTACAGAACGTTTAAGCATGAGAAACATGACAAAAACATACGGTACAAATACCGTTGTAAAGAATGTCAATTTCTCAGTGTTACCTGGAGAAGTCCATGCCTTGGTTGGTGAAAATGGTGCCGGAAAATCAACATTGATGAAGTGCCTTTTTGGTATGTATAAAAAAGATGGTGGTATAATGAGACTTTGTGGTGAAGAGGTTGATTTTGTAACACCTAAAGATGCACTTCAAAAAGGTATTGCAATGGTGCA
>JAZRAY010000141.1:0-5046 GCA_045634805.1 Succinivibrio sp.
AGTTCTGTCTTAACAGGCGAAGTTTAACCATATCATCAACCAGAACGTAAACAGAGCTTCTTGGTAGTCCTGTTATCGATATTAGCTCTGATATAGTACAGCGGTGATGTTTTTGTAGTACCTCAAGAATATTAAGAGCTCTTTCCAGAGCGGGAACTCTAATTTTTGAGGCCATAAAAAACTCCTTAGATTAGCTTTAAGACAATATATTTTATACTAGTATTTAATACTAATTTTATACTAGTATTTAATACTAAAAAAAGCACGCCAACTAGCCAGGAATAATCATTCCCATTTCTCTCATTTTAGCTATTTTATATCTTAAAGTACGAGGAGAAATGCCTAATTTTTCTGAAACTTCCTGTCTTGAGCCTCTGTACTCAATTAAGGCATCTAAAATAATCTGATATTCCTGCTGCTTTAGTTCTCCCCCCAGATCCTGAGGAATCTTCTGGTTTCTGACGGCATCGTCAGATACCCCTGAAGGTTTTTGAACCTGCTGTTCAAGATCAAGAGTAGGAGAAATGCCTTCAATATTTAAAGACTGAGTGAGCAATGCTTCTTCCAGAGAATTCTCGTCAAGAATGATACAGCCCGCATCGATTTTTCCGCCTGATGCAAGAATCAGAGCTCGCTGCATTACATTATCAAGCTCTCTGACGTTTCCAGGCCAAGCATATGATAAAAGCTTTTTCTGAGCATCTTCAGTAAGCTCAGGAATTGAAATAGATGCCTCAGATGCATGCTTTGACAGTACAGATTTAGCAATTGGAATGATATCCAAAGGTCTCTTTGATAAAGGAAGCCATCTTAATGGGAAAACATTTAATCTGTAATACAGATCCTCTCTAAATTTCTTTTCAGCAACAGCCTGCTTTAAATCTCTGTTTGAGGTTGCAATAACTCTGACATCAAGAGAAATAGTTTTTCTTGAACCGAGTCTCTCGACTTCTTTTTCCTGCAGAACGCGTAATAACTTGGCCTGAAGAGATAAATCCATTTCTGTTATCTCATCTAACAGAATTGTTCCCCCCTGAGCCTGTTCAAACTTACCAGGGCATGCCTGAACAGCACCTGTAAATGCGCCTTTTTCGTATCCAAATAAAGTTGATTCAAGCATAGTATCAGGAATTGCAGCGCAGTTGATAGCTACAAAAGGGCCCGATGCACGAGCAGATTTATCGTGAATATATCTTGATAAAACCTCTTTACCAGAACCTGATGGGCCGGTAATCATTACAGTTGCATCTGTAGATGCCACCTTAAGAGCAAGAGCTAAAAGCTCAGATGTACTTGGATCTGCAAATACAGGCTCGCCGCTTGCAATCTTGCTTACAGGAACATAGCGAGAAACCTGATTTAATAATACTTCTGGAGCAAATGGTTTAGACAGGTAGTCAATAGCACCATCACGCATTGCTCTGACCGCACCGTTGATATTCGCATAAGCAGTCATCAGAAGAACAGGAAGCTGAGGATATTTTTCATGGATGGTATTAAGAAGAGTATGTCCATCCATTCCTCCCATCTGGATATCTGAGATAACCATATCTATTCTGTTCTTTGAAAGCATCTCCAGAGCGGCTTCGCCACTGGATGCCTCAAGACAGACGTAACCTGTTAGCATTAATGTATCGACGATAGCTTCTCTAAGTTCGCTATCGTCGTCAACAATTAGAATCTGGCTATTACTCATTTAAAAATCCTTAATTCAGGCAACATTATCAGCTGTCCTCATACTTTCTGTCGGCTCTAATGTACCTTCATATTTTGGAATTATCATTGAAAAAACAGTTTCTTTTTCATCTGATAACAATTGTAGACGCCCCTGATGAACTTTTGCTACAGCAGCAACTACAGCCAAACCGAGACCGGTTCCATTGCTCTTTGTGGTAAAAAACGGCTCAAAAATCTTTCTCTGAACATTCAAAGGAATCATTGGACCATCGTTTTTTACACTGATAACAATATTTTTTTCATCAGCTTCCAGCTTTATATTAACTTTTTTTGCACCTGCTTCAATGGCATTTGTCACTAAATTTGTAATTGCTCCGTTTAATGCAGTTACATTACCCAGAATAATCATTGGACGAGGACCTATGTCCGTAGTCAGTTCTGCTCCATGCTTTTCAACAAGAGAAACTACACTGCTTGAGACATCTTCCACAATATCAACAGCATCCAGTGACTTAACAGATTGTTCTCCTGATCTTGCGTACATCAGAATATCGCTAACCTGTGATTCAAGAGCCTGAAGTCTAGACATTAGCTTCTTCTGGAATAAACCTCGTGAAGCAGGAGGAAGCTTTGCATTCCCCAGATTTGCTGCATAAAGTATTGCTGCAGAAAGAGGGGTTCTAATCTGATGAGCAAGAGAGGCTGCCATTTTTCCCAGTGAAGATAATCTCTCCATATGATTAAGCTTATCTGTAAGCTCTCTGGTTGCAGTCTGATCTGTCATCTGAACCAGCTGACCATGAGATAAAGGCTTTGTAGAAACCTGCAGTCTTTTTCCATTTTTTGTCGAAATTTCCTGACCATCATCCTGTTGAGGACGGAAAACCTCCCCGATAACCTGATACCATTTTCTGCCAATAAGGCTCTCTACACCAAGCATATCAAGTGCAGACTGGTTGACTTTGCACACTACACCGCGCTCATCCAGTATGATTATTGCTGAAGGCTCTTTCTCAAAAATTTCCTGATACAGTTCTGCATCACTTACGAAATTTGGCATAAAATCTCTCCAAATTACTTTTTTGGAAAAATATTCAAATTTTATGCCATGAATTTTTATGTTTAAGAATCAATTAGATAGTTATTATATATAAATTTTCTGACAAATTTATGGCGAGATTATTTGAGATCAACTGTTCTTGTAAACTCCTCAAAGAGATTGTATCCATCCCAGAAGAAATCAAAATCCAGGGTATGACCGATTTTTACAATCCTATCAACACCTTTTAATCCCTGTAGCAGAACTTCACTTATCTTTTCACTATCCCCTAAATAAGCAACGCTCTGACAGACATTATCATCCAGTACCTGCTCAATTTCTGTGAGATCATTACATTCAACTTCAAAGAAGTAGCCAGAATTTCCCTTATAAGTCATAAGATTAGGATCGATTCTATTTACTTCAACTCTGTAAATATAATTGTCCTGTTTACAAACCTTATCTATGTACTCAGTTGAAGCTGCAGTCTCATAAGCTAAAGTCAGTTTATCAATACTCTGAATTGCCTGAAGATTATATTTTTCCTTTACAAGAACAGCGAGTTCTTTCCAGAAACTCTCCTTTGCAGATTTAACATCCTTACCAGTCCAGATAATGGCCATAGGGCTGGTGCAGGCATTCTGATCTGAAAGATAGGTATCGTTATAAAAATCGGCAGCAACTCTTGTTTTATCCTTCTGAGCATTAAAGGAATCTGCATCAATCACTGCAATCGAATATCTGTTTGCAAAAGTAATCTCTTTAGCTCTAGGAGGTAATATTGACTGTCTTAATTCTGCAATTGTATTGTTTCCTCCCCATACAACTCTTACGTTACATAGAGATGAGAACAAATCGTTTACTTCCTTGTCTCTGTCATATCTGACGATATTGATATAAGGAGCAAGACTCTTGAATTTATCATTTTTAAGAAGCTCGTTTATAGCCTGATTGATGATATCAACCTGAGGAAATGGCTTACTTGAGACTCTTACAATATTAGAGTTGCCACAGATTAAAGATGAGAATAAAGAATAGGCATAATTAACAGGAACATTTGAAGGGGCAATATGGAAAACAGTTCCCCTGCCTAAAACAAGTTTATTCTGATCAAAGAATCTCTTCTTTAAACTTGCAACAGATGCTTTTCTCAGCCAGAAACCAAAGGTAAATACATCAGGGAATTCCTTTGATAAGGATGATGACATCAGATTTTTAGAAAGACATTCACAGAATTGAGTTATTTGAGAATCAAACGGTTTTCTCACCTTAAGTAAAGGAAGATTCTTAATATTCTGAATTGAACCTGATAGAACTTCTATTCTGTTAAATATCGAATCAGCTTCATTCTCTTGAGCAGTCTTTGCTTCAAAGGTATCGCTGCAGCCTCTTATCTCTGCTTTTGAAATTCTACCGTTAATTACAAAATACTTACCTTTCCTCCCGCATGGGCAGTCATCCTCACCAAGAATTACACCTTCATCCTCTGTTAACAGGCTATGTCCAGGATAGGATTCAGGAATGGAGGATAGGACCTGAACAATACCAGACTCTCCGTAATCACATTCAGAAAAATCAGATGCTCTTCTGGTTATTACGTCAGAATATATACTGCTGTGGAGATGTCCACACTCACATTCCATATAAATGCAGCCAGTCTGCTCTACCATTCCATAGTAGTTATAAACTCTTTTTATTTTGCAGACCTTATTGAGGCTCTGTTTAAATTCTTCATGGCTTACTGATTCCTGCTGAAGCTTTTTCCAGCCACCTCCATGAATCAAAATACAATCTGATAGATCTAGAGGATGTTTTTGAGAGGCTAACTTTTGAAGGCTCTTATAGAAATACTGCCAGACAATATAGGTAAAACCAAAAAATAAGATCTTCTCGCCTTTATGTTCATCCAAAAAATGCTTCAGATTCTCATAATCAAGATTCATCTCGTCATCAAAAGCATATATTTTTTTTGAACCAAAAAGTGAAAATCCAAGAATTGCAGCTCCACGGGCGGAAAACTTGTATCTGTCTTTCAAAACAGAAGGACAATCCAGGATTACCATCGGCATACGTTTTGATGAACCGATAAAATCGGAGACAATCTTTACCATTGCCTTCTGCTGATTGGAAGCAGTATTGCGATCAAGAAAAATCTTTGAGACCTGCTGGCCTGTTGTTCCTGAAGACGTCATGGTTTTTATAATATCTTCAGAAGCAGCGCTTTTAAGCTCAAGAAGTTTAAATAATCTTACAGGTAAAAAAGGAAGATGATTGTAACAAGAAAAGTCCTGAGAGCTATTCACCCTATCCAGCATTTTCTTATATTCAGG
>JAZRAY010000142.1:0-3532 GCA_045634805.1 Succinivibrio sp.
ATATTAATTTAATTTTTATTATTAATATTTTTCTAAACAATATTTATAAAATTCGAACCAATGTTCCATGTGGAACATATTTTAATTAATATAGATTGTAAATATTGCTTCATTCTGATTTATCTTAACTAGAAAATCAAATCAATCCTAACAAAAGAAATTTGTTATTTTTATATTTCCTCTCTTATATTATTAGTTCATTGAAATATTCCACAAGTAAAATAACTCAATACATATTCCACGTGGAACATCAATATTACAACAACACAGGAGGTTATGGATAAACAAAATAGTTTATAAATCAGAATATTAGGTTATCTGCTGAGATAACCTCAAAGTATATATAGACGCCAGATAATAAAAAACCTGGCATAAGCCAGGTTTATGAATTGTTTATAACAGATTAAACATCTAATACAGCTTCATCACTGTGTAGCTCGATGTACTCTCTTCTTACTGGTACATCATCACCCATCAGATCAGCAAATAGCTTGTTAGCTTCCATTGCATCACTTAAATGAACACGCTTGATGCTTCTGGTATCAGGGTTCATAGCGGTCTCAGAAAGCTGAGCTGCGCTCATCTCACCTAGACCTTTGTAACGCTGGATGTTAACGCTATCTTTAGCCTTCTTCTTCAGAATGTCATAGACTTCAGTTAGATTCTTAACCTTAACTTCCTTGCTCTCAGCAGGATTTGAAGGAATGTATAAGTAACCGTCCTCTTCAATCAGATTTGAAGCCTGAGCATGTAATGCCTTAATCTTGTCATATCTGATCTTGGTTAAGAACTTCTCGTTGATGGTACACTCTTCATCAGTACCGAATACATGCTTGATAACAACAGGATAGTACTTGTTATTCAGCTCATCATGCTCGATTCTGTACTTATAGTACATACCCTCAGATGGATTTGAAGGTAATACCTTGATAAAGCCTTCAACCCAAACCTTAACGTCGGATTCTGATGCAAACATATTCTCTTTGATTACATCGTAGTAAAGCATGTTGATAATAGCTTCATAGTTATAATCAGCTTCCTGCTTGCATGCCTTCTTAGCAGAAGCAACAACAGCGATGTACTTCTTGAATAATGCTTCTAAAGATACAGGAGGAATTGCAGCAGCACCGCGTGATGGGAATAACTGGCCCATCTCAACAGCCAGAGAAACCTCGAAGTATGCTGCATCTTCTTCTGTAATTACGTATACAGGATCCTTCTTTGATGACTTCTTCTCATACTTGTATAGAGGAGGCTCTGCAACATAAACATATCCATTCTCAATGATTCCTGGGAAGAAATGATAGAAGAATGTTAATAGAAGAATACGAATATGAGCACCGTCCACGTCGGCATCGGTCATAATAATAATATTATGATACTTAAGCTTTGAGATATCGTAGTTCTCGCCAATACCGCAGCCGAATGAAATAACAAGATTTGAAATCTGTTCTGACTCTAAAACCTTATCTAGACGAGCCTTTTCAACGTTAAGAATCTTACCTCTTAAAGGAAGAACTGCCTGGAATTTAGAATCTCTTCCGTTCTTTGCTGAACCACCTGCAGAATCACCCTCTACCAGGAAGATTTCTGATAATGCAGGATTCTTCTCACGGCAAGGAACCAGCTTATCAACTGACTTGCTGCTGATACCAGACTTGTCGGAACGTGACATATCACGAACCTTTCTAACAGCTTCACGGGTAACTGCAGCAGATAGGATCTTGTTACAGATGTTGTCTGAGAAGATCTTCTTGTTGAAGATAAGAATGTCTAACAGATGATTGTTAATACAGTTATTTACAGCTGTACCAGCTTCTGAAGATACAAGTTTATCCTTGGTCTGTGATGAGAACTTAGGATCTGGCATCTTAACAGAGATAACAGCGGTTAAACCTTCTCTGATGTCCTCAGGAGAAGCTGTAACATTCTTCATCTTGTTATCGATGGTAGCATGCTCAGCCAGATACTTGGTGAAAGTATTGGTAATAGCACGCTTAAAGCCAGCTAAATGCTGACCACCGTCTTTCTGTGGAACGTTGTTGGTAAAGCAGTAGATATTCTCTGTATATGCATCAGTCCACTGCATTGCGATTTCAACGCTGATATTAGAAATCTTATTATCATCATTCTCGTTGGTGAAATGAATGATTTCTTCCTGAATAGGCTTCTTACCCTTGTTCAGGTAGTTAATGAATGCACTGATACCTTCATCCTTCTCATGGAAGAATACTTCCTGCTTAACAGGGGTCTCACGTAGGTCAGTTAAGGTAATCTTGATACCAGAGTTAAGGAAAGACAGCTCACGTAATCTCTTGGCTAAGATAGCGTATTCAAATGTAATATTGTTATTAAAGATCTCAGGAGAAGGCCAGAAACGAACCATAGTACCGTGCTCATCACTGTCACCGATCTGGTGAAGAGGAGCCTCAGGATGGCCACCGTTTAAATAAACCTGCTGCCAGATATGGTCTTCACGTCTGATTGTCAGCTCTAAACGATCTGATAAGGCATTAACAACAGAAATACCTACGCCATGCAGACCGCCTGAAACCTTGTAAGAATTTGAGTCGAATTTACCACCAGCATGAAGAACGGTCATTACAACTTCCGCTGCTGAAACCTTCTCTTCAGGGTGCATAGCAACAGGAATACCACGACCGTTATCTGTACATGAAACAGAACCATCCTCGTGGATTGTAACCTCAATATGGTCACAGAAACCGGCTAAAGCTTCATCAATAGAGTTATCAACTGCCTCGAAAACCATATGGTGTAGACCTGATCCATCATCAGTATCACCGATATACATTCCAGGACGTTTACGTACTGCTTCTAGGCCATGTAAAACTTTAATACTGGAAGTATCATAATCATTGTTTTTTTCTTCTGACATTTGGTCCTCTATGAATCTGGTGTAATAGATGTAGAGATGTTGATATATTTACATTCAATATGATCAGGAATATCAATCTGTTCTGAGATATTGGTTAAAAAGACCTGACACTTACAATCTATTAAATCATCTAACAAAAGATGTCTAGAGTGTGGATCTAGCTCAGAATTGAGATCATCAATTAAGAAAATACAGTTTTTACCACTTTGCTGTCTTAACAAATGGCTCTGCGATAATCTCATTGCACAGACAAGTAATTTTAACTGTCCTCTAGATAAGGTATCAGATGCTAAAAAACCGTTGCATTTGACCCTTAAATCCGCACGGTGACAACCATAAAAAGTATACCCTAAAACACGGTGTTTTTCAAGATTTAAATCTAGCGCAGAGCGCAACTGCAAGCCATTTTCCCAACCTTTTTGGAAGTTAAAATCGAACACAAAATCAGGTAAATACTGCTGCAGTTTTTCACGCAGAATCGGATAGAGTTTCTGTAGATAATCTTCGCGAATAGAAGTGATATTTTCGCTGATATTAGAAAGAGCATCATCCCATAGCTGAATCTCTTCTACAGAGGCATTTTTCTTAAGCAGAAAATTACGCTGAGACAGAAGCTTCTTGTAATTCATCCACAGC
>JAZRAY010000143.1:0-6748 GCA_045634805.1 Succinivibrio sp.
CGATTATCTTGATTTACTTCTGATTCACTGGCCAAGAGTAAATGAAACAGATGAGGAGTGGGAGGAGCACCTGTTTTTAGCATGGAATACCTTTATTTTCCTTAAACAGGAAGGCAAGGTTAAATCCATCGGTGTTTCCAATTTTCTGCCTCAGCACTTTGATGTAATCCATTCATGTTCAGAAAAACCTGTTATCAATCAGATTGAATTCCATCCCGGATATATGCAGACCGGCACTGTAGATTACTGTCAGCGTCATAACATTCAGGTTGAGGCCTGGTCTCCTTTAGGACGTGGAGCTCTATTGAATCATCCTGTGGTTGCTGATATAGCAGCAAAGCACAAGGTAAGTCCTGCCAAGGTTTTATTAAGCTTCTGTCTTGCACATAATGTTCTTCCTCTGGTAAAGGCCTCATCAAAGGAGAGACTTAAAGAAAATCTGTCTTTATTTGATTTCAAGCTTACCGAGCAGGATTTATATGTGCTTCGTGGAATCGCTGAAAAAACAGGCTGGTCGGGGCAGCATCCTGATCTTTCAATTCCAAAAGCAAAAGTTGGTGATTTTTAAAGTGTGATTTGAGCCCATATATGCCTATTTGTGATAGAATGGTGCAAATTTTTTATATGGGAATTAATCATGACTGTTAAAACCAGATTTGCACCATCTCCAACCGGCTTTCTGCATGTAGGTGGCGCTAGAACTGCATTATTCTCTTGGCTATATGCTCAACACTGTAAGGGTGAGTTTGTTTTACGTATTGAGGATACCGATAGAGAACGCTCTACTCAGGAAGCTATCGATGCGATTATCGAATCCATGAAGTGGATCGATTTAAAGTGGGATGAAGGTCCTTACTATCAGACCAAACGCTTTGACAGATATCGCGAAGTTATTGACCAGCTTTTAAAGGAAGGCAAGGCATATAAGTGCTACTGCTCAAAAGAGCGCCTAGAACAGATGCGTGAAGAGCAGATGAAGAATGGTCAGAAGCCTCGTTATGACGGTCACTGCAGAGATGATCATTCAGAGCATGCTCCTGATGAACCATATGTAATTCGTTTCCGTAACCCTGATGATGGTATCGTTGCATTTGACGATATGGTTAAAGGCCACATCGAGGTTAAGAACAGTGAGCTTGACGATCTGATCATTCAGCGTTCAGACGGCACTCCAACCTACAATTTCTGTGTTGTTGTTGATGACTGGGATATGGGTATTACCCACGTTATCCGTGGTGATGACCATGTTAACAATACTCCACGTCAGATCAACCTGTACAAGGCTCTAGGTGCTCCTGTTCCTGTATTCTGTCACCTTGCAATGATTCTAGGTGATGACGGTGCCAAGCTTTCAAAGCGTCACGGCGCAGTTTCAGTAATGCAGTACCGCGAGGACGGTTATCTGCCTGAGGCTCTGGTAAATTATCTTGTACGTCTGGGCTGGTCTCACGGCGATCAGGAAATCTTTACCCGTCAGGAAATGATTGACCTGTTTACTCTTGATGCTATTACCAAGTCAGCATCAGGCTTTAATACCAAGAAGCTTGAGTGGCTGAACGCCCACTATATGAAGACTCTACCTGCAGAGCAGGTTGCAAAAGAGCTTGTATGGCATCTGAACAGAATCGGTATTACCGACCTTTCAAATGGTCCAAAGCCAGAAGAAGTTGTACGCAATTACTGCGAGAGAACTCATACTCTAAAGGAAATGGCTCAGAAGGCTGCCTGCTACTATCAGGATATTGCTGAGTACGATCCTGCAGGAGTTAAGAAGTGGATTAAGGAAGGCTCAGTTGATGTGCTTAAGGACTCATTAGAGGCTCTTAATGCATTATCTTCATGGGATGCCGCTTCAATTGATAAGGTTTTAGAGGAAGTTGCTGCTAAGCGTGAGATTGGCATGGGTAAAGTTGGCCAGCCTCTGCGTATTGCTGTAACCGGCTCTGCTATGTCTCCTGGTATCGGTGATACCATGATGCTTGTTGGTAGAGATCGTACTTTATCTAGAATCCAAAAAGCAATCGAGCACTTTGGTGCTTAGTTCTTGAATCAAGGCAGGTCTGACCTGCCTTTTTAGTCCGGATTAAATATGAAATATATGTTTGTACTGGCAGCTTTATGCCTGACTGCCTGCTCTAATTACGAGTTTAAGAGTAATTTAAATCCATCTAACTTCAAGGAATATTTCAAGCCTTCAGCTGTTACTGAGTATACAGAGGAAGAGCTGGCATCTGTTCCTAACAGAAGTCTGGGTGTTGTAAGCGGATTGTCTTGTCAGATAAACGATACTGATGATGTTGCTACAGAAGTTAAAGCAAGAACTGATGCTCGTTTAAAGGCTGTTGATCTTGGTGCTAATGCCATTAAGTTTGGCAAGTGTGTTAAGCTTCAGGACACTCCTGCATGTAAGGTTTCTGTAACCTGCTATGCAGACGCACTGGTTGTTAATGACAAACACTAATCCGGTATCCATTTCTCCTATAGGTTTCATCAGAAGTCCCTATAAGGAGAAATTTGCAGTTCCAAGACAGCCGGGACTTGCTCCTGATGCTGTTTCTGTGATTGAATTCTATCCTCCATACAATGATGAACTTGCATTTGAGGGGATAGACGGTTTCTCTCATATCCATGTAATCTTTCTTTTTGACAAGATTGATTACCAAAAATTCAAGCCAAAGGTTAGACCTCCTCGTCTTGGGGGAAATGTTTCTGTAGGTGTTTTCTCTACAAGATCTCCTTTTCGACCAAATCGACTCGGACTTTCTATTTTAAAGATTCACCGGGTTATAAGAGAGAAGGGCAAGGTCAGTCTTGAGGTTTTAGGTGCTGATCTTGTTGATAATACTCCTATTATCGATATCAAGCCTTATATTCCTTTTGTTGACTGTGTGCCTGATGCTGTTGGTGGATTTGCCAGCGCTC
The DNA here is from genome assembly GCA_045634805.1 of Succinivibrio sp. Lineage (GTDB taxonomy): Bacteria > Pseudomonadota > Gammaproteobacteria > Enterobacterales > Succinivibrionaceae > Succinivibrio. The sequence goes on from JAZRAY010000143.1 coordinate 2,923, forward strand.
CTCCTCCAATGTATGAGGTTGTTTTTGAAAATGACACCGAGTCGATTATAAAAACTCTTGGCGAGCAGCGATATAAAGCTGTATGTCAGACTCTATCTCAGGATCCTCGTCCTGCATATAAGGACGACACTGACGAGAAGGTCTACGTGGTTAAAATCTACAGCTTTACAATCAATTTCAAAGTAAAAGATAGCCGTATTCATGTGTTTAGCGTGAATATAGACGGAGAGACTTCATGCTAGGCAGATATACTCATGTACTGTTTGATCTGGATGGTACGATTTTTAACACCGAATATGCGTATACCAGTGCTCTTTATGATGTTTTAAAGGCTGAACGTCCTGATACAGAGGAAACCTATGAGTCTTTAACCAGATTTATGGGGTCAACAGCCGAGAATACCCGTATTGAGCTTAATCTTCCTTTTGAGGATACCAAGCGTCTTTCTGATGCCTGGGTTGAGCGCGTTAAGCTTTATGAGGATTCCATAAAGCCATTCGATGGGATTATGGCAGTTATAAAATACCTGCATGAGCATAACGTAAAACTTGGCATCGTAACCTCAAGAGCTAAAACCTATCAGAATGTTTTAGGAGAAATTGCATCTCCTCTGCCTACACTTTTAAAGCCTTACTTTAAATATTCAATCAGTGCCTCAGAGGTTGAAAATCCTAAACCTGCTCCAGATTCAATTTTAAGATACATGGAACTTACCGGTGCAAAAAAGGATGAGATTCTGTTTATTGGCGATACCATGTCTGATGTGGAGTGCGCTCACTCTGCAGGTGTTGACTTCGGTCTTGCCGTATGGGGCTCCCGAATTAAACGCTCTATTCCATGTGCTCACTATTTCCTAAATCCATGGGATATCATAAAGACCATCTATGTTCGTGATGATCTGAACTATCAGTGGTACAGATGGGCCAAGGAGATTCAGGCAATAGGCCAGATCGGTCTTACATACTGCACCAATGTTTTTGATATCGAACGCTTTGAACGACTACGTGAGATATCCTGTGAAATCATTTCTACCATGACAGAATCTCCAATAGAGAAGGTAAGAGATGTAATCTGCATGGATAAGGGATATATAACTCCTAAAATTGATACCAGAGCGGCTGTTTTCAATGAAAAAGGCCAGATCCTTCTGGTAAAGGAAGCGAAAAATGGACTCTGGTCTTTACCTGGCGGCTGGTGCGATGAATCCGAATCAATCATCTCAAACACTGTAAAGGAAGTTCGCGAAGAGGCAGGAATGCTGGTTAAGCCAGTTAAATTTGTTGGTCTGATTGATAAGAGCAAATGGAATAAATCTTCTCAGCCATTCCATATTCTTGCATCCTTTACCATCTGCCTTGAGGGTGACGGAGAGTTTAGTCCTAATACAGAAACACTGGAGAGACGTTTCTTTGATATTGATGAGGTTTCAGACGAGATACTTCGTCTGGGTACAACTACTACAGAACAGATAAGAATGTGTGCCGAAGCCTTTAATACAGCAAACTGGGTTCCGGTAATCGATTAAGAATGGATGTTCATATGCAGTTTTTTATTGATCTTCATACACATACAATTGCAAGCGATCATGCCTATTCAACTATTGTTGAATGCGTTAATTATGCAAAGAACAACGGGATTGTAATGTTTGCAACAACAGATCACGGTCCTGCTCTTGAAGATGGACCTCATCCATGGCACTTCAACAATCTAAAGGTTGTTCCAAGAATCTGTGATGGTGTTGCTGTGTTACGCGGTATCGAAGCCAACATTGATCAGAACGGTGATATTGATGTTACCAAGGCTCAGCTTGATAAGGTTCTGGATATTGTGCTGGCAGGCTTCCATCCTTCCAACCCTCCATCAGACGCAGATGCCCACACAAAAATGTATCTTAAGGTAATTGAATCTGGCAATGTTGATGTTATCTCCCATCCGGGCTGTGCTGCATATCCTTGCGATTATGAGCAGGTACTGCTTGCTGCAAAGGAGCATAACGTTGCTATTGAAATCAACTCTTCATCCGATGTGAATACCCGCTTTGGTTCTCACGATAACTGCGTTGAGATTGCAAAACTTGCCAAGAAAATCGGAAATACTATTGCGGTTGGTTCTGATGCTCATATCTGCTATTACATGTGTAATTTTGAACCTTCAATTGAAATCATCAAAAATGCCGGTATTTCAGAGGATCAGATTATCAATACCTCTCCTAACAGGGTGCTGGATTTCCTTGAATCAAGAGGTCACAGACCAATACCTGAGATGAGAGAATTCTTTAAAAACAAATAGTTATACATTTAATATAGCTATTCCATATTCATTTCTATCGCCAGACATTGTTCTAATCTGTCTGGCAAATTTATCCGGTCCTTCCATAATTGTGAAAATTTTTAAACAGTTTTCCCTGTGATTATTTCCTTGGATTTCTGTATTCGGGCCTTCTAACTTTTCGATTTCAAACGCTTTTTTTTGCTATTTTTTCCTCAAAATTGCAGTTTATTTAATAGATTTGCGATAAAGATCGCCCTACCTTTAGGCAAAGTCGGTTATTCAAAATTATATTAGAAGTGGTGAGTAGTATTTTTTTGAAATTTAAAGAGTTGTCCTGAGTGAAGACTTAATTATGGAATTCCTTTTCGTAACTAGGGTTATCGGGATTCAGAACGATAAAAAGGTAACTTGTATTTTGACTTAATGGTGGTTATTAGCATGTCAAAATTGAGGTATATAAAAAAAATTTCGTCTGTAATGGCTCTGTCCTGTTTTGTCACTCTTGCTGGATGTTCTTCAAGTACTCCAACAAGTGATATAGGGGTCTATTTGTCTGAGGATGTGCAGGATTTTTATGGATACTGCCCAACTTTAGAGGTTGATATTGCAGGTCTGACCAAGGCAGAGGAGAAAAGACTTTCAAGCTATGACGTTGACAAGTATTTTGCTCCGCCAGAGCAGTTTCGAAAGAGTTTAGGCGCTGTAACTGCAAAATTCTCTGACAAGGATATGGTCGGAAAGGTTTTGCCTAGTGGCGATGGTATATGGGATAAGTGGAAAGACAAGGGTGTAACCCATCTGGCCATTATTGCCAATTTACCTCTGATAGGTACCGTAAAGGATGTTCAGGCAGATCCTAGAAAACTGATTATTGATCTGAACGAAAGCTTTATAAGTCCGGGCTCTCATTACATTGTAATAAGCGGAAGCGGCGTTATTGAAGTAAGAAATGAGCCTTCAGACGTTAAGACAGTAAAGATTAGTGGTGTTGAGAAGGCTAAAAAGAAAGATAAGACGGATAAATAACTATGAGATTTGATGGACAGGTTCACTGGAGTGAGGGCTTATTTATACAGCCACAGCATCTGCAACAGATGCAGACAAACATGAATTCTCTGATTAGAGCTCAGAGAAAGTTTTCTGTTCCTTTTGACTATGGTTTTTACGATCTTGAACTGGATCCGGAAGCCCTGACTACCAGGCGAGTCGTTATAAAAAGGTTTTCCGCGGTAATGCCTGATGGTACTGAAATCAGTATGCCTGGAAACTGTAAAGTTGAAACTTTAGAGTTGAGCCTGGAAAATTCTGGTCAGACAGAAGTTGATATCTATCTGACAGTTCCTACTCTTTCAACAACAGAATCAAATCTTAAGAGTGACAGTAAGACTAATGCCCGCTATACATTAAAAGAGAATCTGGTTGTAGACGAGAATACAGGTGAAAACGAGATCCCTTTGATTTCAAGGAACATTAACGCTTTTTTACTTACTGATGTAAAAAATGCAAATGACTGTACCTACATCCAGCTTTGCAGACTTCGCTGGGTATCAATTAA
>JAZRAY010000144.1:0-3367 GCA_045634805.1 Succinivibrio sp.
GTCTGTCGATGGCCTTTAACATACTCTGAGCCTGCTTGGCCTTGCTGGCTTTGTATCTGAATCTTTCTACAAAGTCCTGCATATGAGCCAGGGCAGCTTCCTCTCGTTTTCTTGAAGCCTTTTCGTTTCTGATTCTCTCGGCTCTGAGTCTCTCGTAATCAGAATAGTTACCTGTATATGAAACCAGCTTGCAGGATTCAAAATGAAGCACATGAGAGCAGAATGTATCAAGGAAATCTCTATCGTGAGAAATACACAGAACAGTACCCTCATAGTTTTTCAGATAGTTCTCAAGGAAGATGATGGTATCTAAATCAAGATGGTTTGTAGGCTCGTCTAAAAGCAGTACATCTGACTGATAGATAAGAGCCTGAGCAAGGTTCAGTCTCATTCTCCATCCACCGGAGAACTCCTTTACGCTCTTATCCATTTCCTCTTCACTAAATCCAAGACCGTGCAGAAGAATTCTGGCTCTGCTGTCAATGGTCCAGGCTCCGGCGATACCAAGCTTATCCTCGATTAAGGCGATTTTCTCACCGTTATTGTCTTTATAGGCCTGCTCTTTCTGTTTTAATAGCTCGCACAGATCCTTGTCACCCTGTTTAACGTATTCAAGGGCAGAGATCTCTAAAGAAGGTGTCTGCTGTGAAACAGAGGAGATTTTAAATCCCTTTGGAATGGAAATGTTTCCAAGTTCCGGTGCAACCTCACCTTTGATGGCAGCGAATAATGTAGATTTTCCACAGCCGTTACGACCGATAATACCTACTTTCTGGTTAGGAAAAATACTGCAGGAAGCATTCTCTAAAAGATACTTGCTTCCCCTCATTATGGTTACATCTGTAAGCTGAATCATTTTTGTAGTCTTGATAAACAAAAACAGTGGAACAAAGTCCACTGTCTTTTAGTGATGGGATAGAAATCAGAGCTGAGTAGTATTCTGAACCAGAGTAATACCGTCCTTTACACGGATATTTCTGATTGTGATAACTGTTTTCTGACCGATATGTCTGATTACAGATACATTCAGCAGAGGAATTCCGGTCTGCTTGCATGCTCTGATAAGTGGTGGAATTACAGCAGCTGAACCTGAGTTCTGAGCTACATGAACTCTGGTACCTACAACAGTCTTAAGTCCGTTAGTCTTTAATGACTGATTGATTGCACCTGAAACATCGGTTACACAGTCACTTACAGAGTCAGATACGATGGTTGGAGCAATGTAGATTGGACCTTCCTCGTTCTTCAGTCTTTCAGCCTGTGAGGTTGCTAAATCATAGGCAACCTGAGTTGCATTTGATGCTGATTCAGAATCGCACTTTGCGGTTGCTGAAAGAGCTGCAACATTGTTATCGTTATTGGTGTTTAAAACCTCAATGGTCTCTCCAACCTGAGCAATCGGCTGAAGATCCTGTGGAGATGTCTCCTCTGGAAGATATGGCTGAGGCAGATTTACCTGTGATTCGGCAGCGGTCTCAGCAGCATTCTGCTCTCCCTTTCCTTCGATGTTATTAAGGCTTACGTTTCCTTTAAGAACATCCTGAACAGTAATCTTTGACAGAGGACTTGTGTTTTCCTTGCCCTCTAAAGCCTTTACCGTTGGCAGCAGGGTACCAACGTTCTCTGCATTGCCAACCTTGTCAGATGGATCTGGAATATAAGGCTTTACCTGACCTGCCTGTAATTCCTGAGAGAAGGCTTTTGCAACTTCCTCACTCTTAGCTAATGTCTCTGCATCCTCTGTTTCAAGAGCTGTTTCAGTCTTTGCAGCGGTAATCTTCTTAGGCTTCTTCTTTTTTACCTTGGCTGTTGGCTGCTTTTGCACAATAACCTTTTTACCGTTGGCATCAACAGAGCTGTCAAACATAGAACTGCTACATGCTGACAGTAGCCAGCCTGCAGTGATAACCAGAAAGAATTTTGCAATTAAAGATGAATTTATTTTCATATGTTTTTATTAGATTTTATCATTTGGAAAACCGAATCCGCCCAGATATCCGCCTGCCAGTAAATGCATGTGAATATGAGGAACTTCCTGACATCCGTTTTTTCCCACGTTAACAATTAAGCGGTAACCAGATTCATTAACACCAAGATCCTCTGCAATTTTGCGTGCAACAATGAAAAGATGTCCCAGCATCTTCTCATCTTCTGGCTCAACATGAGCAACAGATGGGATTGGTTTATTGGTTACGATCAGTATGTGATGTTCAGCCTTAGGAGCGATATCTAAAAAAGCAGTAACCAGATCATCGTGGTAGACTGTTTTTGAAGGAATTGTGCCGTTAATAATTTTAGTGAACAGTGTCTCTTCGCTCATTTTCTAAAGCCTCATCTTATGTTTTGGGTTCCATACTTTTGTGACGTCGATTATATCACAAAAAAAGAATGTGTATAAAAGACTGATTTTTCATTATAAAAACTTAATTATTTGATATTTCTGCCGTTAAAAAGATAAAGGGAGCAAAATGATCAAAAAGGAGGCAGACTATGGGACAGGAGTTCGTATATTCAGCACTCCCAAGACCTACACTCAGGCCATCTGATCTGGTTTATCGCCGTCGTGTCAGTAAGCCTGACAGCGGAGATAATACCAAGGGAACCTCATCCAAGGAACACAAGTATGAACTTGAAAATTCTGACAAGAAAGAGTTCAACGAGGTTTATGAGGATGAAAAGGATAAAAACAACGGCAGGATTGATGCTATTGTGTAGTCCGCTGTGTGGTCTGTTTTTCCTAACATACGGATATGTCTAGGAAAGTGTCTTCTTTTGTTCCTTTTTCCTGAGAAATCTTTTTACCTACCTGCTTAATTTTCTACAATTTCTTATTCAAAAGAAGTGCTATACTCAGAGTGTGAGAAAATTTTCGTAAATAAAGTTGCACTAACTCACTGTCCTGATAAATACAAACCTAAGAGTCTGGGTATATAATCTGATACAAGTGAAAACAGTTAGTTAAATACGGATCAATAAAGGGAAAAATTCACTAATGTGAATGTTTTCATGTTTTAAGGTTATTATTTTTTCTACAATAACTAGCAGACGAGAAGAATTTATAGTGTAAAGAGGAGTTTCAAATGATTGGTATCGTAGTGGTATCGCACAGTGTTAAAGTATCTGAAGGTATCTGCGATATGGTTGAGCAGATTTCTGCTTCTGGAACAGGCAAACTACCTATTATCGCCGCAGGTGGTAACTCAGAGGGTAAACTTGGTACAGACCCAAATCGTATTTTAGAGTCAATCAAAAAAGTAGATCAGGGCGACGGTGTCGTTGTTATCTGTGACTTAGGTTCTGGTGTTATCAGTTCTCAGGCAGCAATTGCAATGCTTCAGGAACCATTAAAATCAAGAGTTAGAATTGC
>JAZRAY010000145.1:0-4696 GCA_045634805.1 Succinivibrio sp.
GCTAAAAACGAGGCAGATTTAGAGCTTCTAGCTCCTGTATCAGGAACTCTGGTTCCATTAGGAGAAGTACCTGATCTGGTTATATCAGAAAAACTTATTGGCGACGGCATAGCAATCATTCCCGACGATTCACAGATTCTGGCACCTTGTTCAGGAATAGTTTCTCGACTGGTTGCCTCAAATAATGCATTTGCAATCAGAACAGAGAGCGGAATCGAAGTATATGTAACCTTTGGTATCGGGACTTCAAACTTCTCAGGTGAAGGATTAAGTTCAAATGTTGGAATTGGAGATAAAGTTGAAACAGGCACTCCTATCATAAACATTGATATTAACAATGTCTCAGATCAGCTTGAATCAACAATTACCTCAATGATTGTTGTTAATTCGTCTGCCTCTATTGCCAGAGTCATAAGCTCATCAGGAAAGGTTGTAGCAGGACAGACTCCATGCACATGGGTTATCCTGGAAGACGAAAACATTAAGTAAAAAAAAAGATGATGCAAAAGCATCACCTTTCATCCAACCACCAGCATCTGAATTACTTCAGATGCAGATTTCGGAACAATTATCACACACTTAAATTCTTATACGTTGCTTAAAGAAGCAGATTCCGACATTTCATCAGCACCACTTATATTTGAATCATTCTGAGCCTGCTCATTAGCGGCATTGTCAGAAACATTCTGTGGTCTACCCTGAGGATTTGCTGGACTTTCATTGTCAGCAGATACACTCTGGGTCTCAGTACGAGGCTGAGTATTTACTGTTGCCGAAGTCTCTACAGGAGCTTCTGAAGCTTCCTCTGTTTCTAAGAGAGATTCATCCTGAGCAGAGTTTGCAGGAGCAAATCGATCATTTATTTCTTTCTCGATTTTAGCCAGATTCTGCTCACGCTGTTTCTTTAAAGTCATGTAATCATAGGTATAAGATACATCCGAGGATGAAGTCTTATCAGACTTATCGGTCTTTTCAGTATCCTCATTACCCTTGATGTTAAAATTCTTTAAAGCATCTATTGCGTCTTTGCTAATCTCAACTTCATCAGAACCAGTAGCTTTCTTCAGTTTCTCTTCGAATGCCTTTTTATATCTGGTTTCAGTACTTACTGAAGCGCTGGCATCAGATAGAGTCTGAACATTATTCTGATATACAGAGTTCTGCGTATTTGAAGAAGAAAAGCTTGCGATAGCATTATGAATGCTAGTAAGTGCATTTGCATCTATACTCATACTTTCCTCCTAAAAAAGGTTATATCTCCCCTCTACATTGGTTATCGGAAATATTGAAGATGAACTTTAGAAAAAAAATAAAAAAAAATCCTCTAATTTGTTAACTAGAGGATTTTTATAAATATTTTGTTATAAATTAGATGTTAGCAACAATCTCTTCAACTGTCTTCTTAGCATCACCGAAGCACATTGCTGAGTTTTCCTTGAAGAACAGTGGGTTCTGAACACCTGCGTAACCAGGATTCATAGAACGCTTGAATACAACTACGTTGCGAGCCTTCCAAACCTCAAGAACAGGCATACCTGCAATTGGGCTGGTTGGATCTTCTGCTGCAGCAGGGTTTACAGTGTCGTTAGCACCGATAACCAGTACGGTATCTGTATTCTCGAAGTCATCATTGATTTCGTCCATTTCGAATACGATATCATATGGAACCTTAGCTTCTGCAAGAAGAACGTTCATGTGGCCAGGTAGACGACCTGCAACAGGGTGAATTGCAAAACGAACCTCAACACCACGAGCCTTTAATTTCTCGGTTAGAGATGCAACTGCATTCTGAGCCTGAGCAACAGCCATACCATAACCTGGAGCAATGATTACTGAGCTTGAATTCTTACATAACTCAGCAACATCAGCAGCCTTAAGCTCACGGTACTCGCCCATCTGCTCGTCATCCTTGCTTACAACAACCTCATTACCGAAGCCTCCAGCAATAACAGAGATAAATGAACGGTTCATTGCCTTACACATAATGTATGACAGAATAGCACCTGATGAACCTACAAGAGCACCGGTAACAATCAGCAGATCGTTTGAAAGCATGAAGCCTGATGCTGCAGCAGCCCAACCTGAGTATGAGTTCAGCATTGAGATAACTACAGGCATATCAGCACCACCGATAGCTGCAACCAGGTGAATACCAAATACTAGAGCAATGATGGTCATTGCAAGTAAAGGTAGGATTGGAGCATGAAGTGTTGAAAGCTCTGCACCTGCTACGAACCAGATTAGAAGTAGGAATGATACTACTAAAGCACCTAGGTTCATGGCATTACCAAATGGTAAGGTCAGAGGAGCTGACTTGAAGATACGCAGACTGTAGGTACCATTCAGTTTACCGTAAGCTACGATAGAACCGGTGAAGGTAACAGCACCGATGAAGATACCTAGGAAGATTTCAACAAGTTCAGTGTTGAACATAGCTAAAGTCATCTGTGGGTGAGCTAAAGCTGAAACAGCCTGCTCCTTGCACTGAGCAACTTTCTCTAGAACTTCCTGAGTTGAACCTTCAAAAGGAACTGCGCAGCTTGCAACTGCAGCAGGATCTGCACCTAGCTTAATAAAGCTGTTGAAGCCTACAAGAACAGCAGCAAGACCTACGAAGCTGTGCAAACAAGCGATAAGCTCAGGCATCTGAGTCATCTGAACTTTCTTTGCAACATATAGACCAATAACTGCACCGATCAGCATTGCAATGATAATTGCAGCGAATCCGAATGGGCTTACGGTGGTAAAGGTTGCCAATAGAGCAATGGTCATACCAACCATACCAGACAAACAGCCCATTTTTGCAGTTTCCTGCTTTGATAGTCCTGCTAGCGCTGTAATGAATAATAGCGCTGCAAGAATGTAGGCCATATGAGTTAAACCTAATAACATACTAAATTCTCTCCTTACCTACTATTGCTGTTTTCTGAACATTGCCAGCATACGACGTGTTACAGCGAAACCACCGAAGATATTGATGGATACGATTAACACACCGATAAAGGCAAATATGCCAATTAGAACTGAGCTATTGCTAATCTGAACCATGGCACCAACGACCACGATACCCGAAATAGCATTAGTTACAGACATCAGAGGTGTATGCAGAGAATGAGAAACATTCCAAACAACATAGTAGCCTACAACAACTGCAAGTACGAATACAGTGAAGTGTGGCAGGAACTCTGAAGGAGCGTAAGCGCCCATTAGCATGAACAGCACAACCATACCAACCAGACAACCGATCTTCAGAGCGGTATTTGGCTTCTTTGGTTCTACCTTAGGAGCCTCAGCAGCCTTGGTAGCCTGAGGAGCAGCAGAAACGCTGATCTTTGGAGGTGGGAAGGTAACTTCACCATCCTTGGTTACGGTCATGTTGCGTAAAACAACATCTTCAAAATCAACATCAATCAGACCGTCTTTGTTCTTGCACAGTAATTTTGCAAGATTTACCAGGTTTGTTGAGTATAACTGTGAAGACTGAGCAGGAAGACGTGCAGCAAGATCGGTATAACCAATCATCTTTACGCCGTTTGGAGTTGTGATAACCTTTCCGGCCTCAGTGCCTTCACAGTTACCACCGGTAGCAGCAGCCAAATCAACAATTACAGAACCTGATTTCATTGTTGAAATCATTTCCTTGCTGATTAGACGTGGAGCCTGTTTACCAGGAATTGCAGCAGTAGTAATGATGATATCTACTTCCTTACACTGCTTTGCGAATAATTCCATTTCAGCTTTGATAAACTCATCAGACATTACCTTTGCGTAACCGTCACTTGAGCCACCTTCTTCATTCTTAAAGTCGAGCTTTAAGAATTCGCCACCCATTGATTTAATCTGGTCGGCAACTTCAAGACGGGTATCAAATGCACGAACGATAGCGCCTAATGAATGAGCGGTACCAATTGCAGCTAGACCAGCAACACCGGCACCAATAACCATCACTTTTGCAGGAGGTACTTTACCTGCGGCAGTAACCTGACCGGTAAAGAATCTTCCGAAGGCATGTGCAGCTTCAATAACAGCACGATAACCAGAAATGTTTGCAGTTGAAGATAAAGCATCTAAAGACTGGGCACGTGAAATACGTGGAACCATGTCCATTGCTAAAACAGTAATCTTTTTAGCATTCAGCTTATCTACAAGCTCCTTATTTTGAGCAGGACGAATAAAGCTTACTAAAGTCTGACCTTCGTGCATCAGCTCAATTTCAGAGTCAGTTGGGGCATTCAGCTTGAAAATAATATCAGCTCCCCAGACCTGCTTTTTATTGACAACCTTTGCACCTGCCTGTTCAAAGGCAGCATCGTCAAAACTTGAAAGCGCACCAGCTTCGCTTTGAACAGCAATTTCAAAGCCTAATTTTTTAAGTTTTGCAACAGTGTCAGGAGTTGCAGCAACTCTTGTTTCACCGCTTAAACTTTCTTTAGGAATACCTATAAGCATCGCATTTCCCTGTTTGATTAAAGACACTTTCGTGACAACATTGTAATTTTAAAGAAGACGATTAGTCATACTTCCTTATGTATTATAGGTTCTATACCTTTCCTACAAAATGTAGCTCTCAGTCAAAACTATTCCTTATTCGCTAATAATCTCCCCTTTTCAATTAATAAAGGCTTAAATTTCAATTAGTTAAAAAATTATAAAAATAATTTCTTTAGAAAAATCAATTGCTTTCATTTAGTGCATA
>JAZRAY010000146.1:0-2735 GCA_045634805.1 Succinivibrio sp.
CTCAGACAATGCCTATTTTTGAGACAGCTGCAAAATACGACGGAGCTGTATGCATCATTCACGGTTCACACGACACTATTGTTCCATACACCTACAGTGAAAGATACAACAGTACTTACAGGAACAGTAAGCTTGTTATGATCGACAAGGCAGATCATGCCTTTACAGATCACTTTGCAGAGGTTGTAAAAACAGCTACAGATTTCTTTACCAAAGAGATGAAAAAATAGAACTCTGTATTTCCTGATACCTTCTGGTATCAGGACATTATCTTCCAGCGTAAATAATTTCTATTCTGCACCACGCTTCTAGTGGTATTCAGGCAGTACTGATAAAACTGAAAACAGCTTTCCAGTACTCATCTCCAGCTTCTTTCAGAGAATCTCCATGTCCTGCCCCATTTACAACAAGTTTTGTCTTAGGGGCACTGCAGCTGTCATACAACTGCTCCATCATATAAAGAGGCACCAGAGTATCTTTATCCCCATGAATGAACATTACGGGAACATTTATCCTGGACATTATCTTTAGTGGTGCCGCATCGGAAATTTTGGCTCCAATTTTGATACCACTCACCAGATCAATACAGGTCATGATTGGAAACTCCGGCAGACCAAATAGCACCTTAAGCTGACTGGCAAACATCTCATAGGCACTGGTATAGCTGCAGTCCTCTATGACTGACTTCAGAGCCGGCACGTTATTATTAGCTGCAGCCATCAGTACCGCAGCCGCTCCCATTGATACTCCATGAAGTACAATCTGCGACTTAGAATCACGTTCTATGATCTTTTTAGCCCATAGGACGATCTCCTCACTTTCCCTGACGCCCATAGTAATGTACTGACCTTCACTTTCTCCGGAGCCGCATAGATCAGGAGTCAGAACATTCCAGTTTCTCCTGAGATATGCTTTGGCAAAATCTCCAACATAACGATGGTTTCTGCCATAGCCGTGCGCGATGATAACCCAGCGATGTTCCTCTGAGGCTGGTACATAGAATGTTGCGATGAGTTTTCTGTCCTCAGGTGCGGTGATACTCCATATCTCTGTATGGGCTTCAGGCGTGGCAGGAACAATCACATTGCTGTCAAGAATACTGACACAGGCGGCAGGAGGTGCCAGCGGATCAGTCTTATTTCCACGCTTTAAAGCGTAATTGACAAAATAATCGCCTATTGCATAGCCTGCAATAAGAATTATCGCAGCAACAACGATAACGGCTGTTACATATCTTTTTTTCACACTATATGTCATGACGGGCAATCTATCTGAGTAATCCTGAATCTTGTATTTGTGAACTTTCTATAAATATTCAGGAAAATGCCATATCTTACAAGTCGGCTACATCACAACTTCCTATAAAATTGAAATCAGTAAGCTTTTTTACTTAAAATCTTTCACTTAAAAAGATTAAGACCTGTTAACTCAGGCCTTTTTGCAGTCTGCATCAATTAGAAAGTATAACGGGCACCGAAGGAGAATACGCTTTTATAATCTTTCTTGTCTTTCTTGAATTCTGAGAATTTACGGTCTGATCCAGCGTTAATACCAACCTCACCCCAGACATTGAAATTAGAATTGAGCTTATAGTTTACAAGAACAGGAATTCTGCGAATTTTAGCACGATCATAGCTGCTGTTATTTGATCTGGCCTTACTGTAGCTGACCTCATAGCCTAGGATTGTAGATAGACCATTATCAAAGGCATAGCCTAACGCAAGCTCAAAGCCCTGTGATTCAATATAATCCAGTTCTGATACGGTAACACCGTTTACTTTTCTGGCTATGGATTGGGAATCTCCATCAAGGAAATCCATTTTGCTGTAGTCGTATAACGCGGCAAGATATAAGCCAGAATCCAGTTCACCCCAGGATATACCGAAATTAGCATGGTCAAAGGAATCAAAAGGCTCACCGTTAGGATGTGTCCATGAAGCGGAAGTACTGCTATAAACAGCAACATCATTCCCCTTCTGACCATTCAGACGACTATAACCGCCACGTACAGACAGAGGCTCACCTCCAATCTCATCAAAGGTATAGCCTAAAGCAAAATTAACACCTGAATCTACAGCAAAGCTGTCTTCTCTATCAAAATAGCTTAGATGTGACTTTGCAACCTTTGCCTTATCCTGAGCGGTCTGAAGACCTAACTGAGCATGAATACCGTAATTGTCAAAGACATACTGAATCTGTCCGCCACGATATTCAGAGTTGTATACAGACTGTACATTGGCTCCGGCATCCTCATAATGGTCTGTAAGGGTCTCAACATAATAAGTTGAATCACGCATTCTTCCGGTTATGACTTTACCGTATACACCAAAATCAGCCCCAACGTACTGCTCACGTGCCTTGAAATCATCGTTAGAGGAACCGTCGGCGACATCCCACTGCGTATAACCGGTAGCTGAAATCCAGTCGTTAAGCTGACTCTTGCCACCTATACCGAAACGACCTGAATTCTGAATAGAAGAATCATTCTCTCCTGCCTTGTTATGATTGCCACTGTACAAAACAGACTGCACACGACCGTCCAGATAAAGAATGTTTCCATCCTTATCATAAACGGAGGCTGCATTCGCACAGGAAATGAAACCTGCAGCCAGCAGTGTGACAGGTACAGACTTAATCATAAATATTTCCGGCAATCATAACAAAACTATTTGGGGAGCATTTTTGAGTATAGGAGAAATCCACGATTAAGATTTCAGTGAGATCACAGTTTTAAA
>JAZRAY010000147.1:0-2732 GCA_045634805.1 Succinivibrio sp.
ATGGTCTGATGATAATCCAGGTGATCACGGGTCAGATTGGTGTAGCCGCCGGCACTGAAGTTACAGCCATCAATTCGACCTTCAACTGCACCGATGGAGGAAACCTCCAGAGCTGCATAATGAGCACCCTGATGAACCATCTGATGTAAGGTCTTCTGAAGAGTTACAGCATCTAAGGTTGTATTTGAACTTTTCTGAAGGTCAGGCAGGAAACCAAAACCTAATGTACCTAAAACTGCACATTTGGTATCCATACCGAATGAAAGCCACTGGGCAATCAGCTGAGTGATAGTACTCTTACCGTTGGTTCCGGTAATACCGATAAGACCGATTTTGTTGGAAGGATTATCATAAAACCAGCTTGCAAGAAGACCGATTTTCTTATCCTTAGGGATCTTGATTACAGGGATGGTAACGCCTTCAAGATCTTCATCTGAAGGAGGATTCTTTTCCTGATATAAAATAGCGGCAGCTCCTGCCTCCTGGGCAGAACGCATATACTTAAGACCGTTGGTTCTGGTTCCCTTTAAAGCTAAAAAGGCAGAACCTTCCTTTATCTTTCTTGAATCAATTTCAAGGTCAAGAACATCGATATCCTCAACCTTTTTCTTTAAACCTAGGAAGCTTACAATCTGTTTTAATTTTTTCATTTTACTTTTCTTTTTATTTTTCTTTTTCCAGAGGTACATCTGGCTTAATGTTATATAACTGTAATGCTCTGGACATAATCTCACTAAATGCAGGACCAGATACGGTACCACCGTAGAACTTACCTGCCTTAGGTGCATTTATAACCACAACAAGTGCAAATCGTGGATTTGATAATGGAGCAAATCCGGCGAAGGTTGCCATATAGAACTTACCGTAAGTTCCACCTGATGCAATCTTTGCTGTACCAGTCTTACCCGCTACTCGATAGCGATCAATTGCAGCTTTTCCACCGGTACCGTTATTAACTACTGATTCCAGTGCTCGCTGCATATTCATTACGTGTTTCGGAGACATGACATTTGTACTCTCCGGAACCTTTGGAACTCTTAGAATAGATACTGGTAATCTGTTTCCGCCATTAGCCAGTGTTGCATAGGCTGATGCCAGCTGAACATTGGTAACTGCTACACCATAACCGAAACCAAGCGTGGCCTTATCAATCTCTGACCAGAAAGGTCTGTTCTCGTTGAGTCTTCCGGAACTTTCTCCGGCAAGACCTGATGCAGTCTTACTTCCAAAGCCGAATCTGTCCAGAACGGACATAATCTTATGTGGTCCGAGTCTCATAGAGATTCGAGCCATACCGGTATTTGATGAATACTTGATAATATCGGCAAGAGTTCCCTGACTCATGGCATGAGAATCCCTTACCATTTTACCATCAACTATAAATGGACGGGTATCAAAAACTTCATTCCAGTTGGTTGATTTTGCCTCTAAGGCTGCCAGAGCCACTAGCGGCTTCATGGTTGAACCTGGCTCAAAAATATCTGTCACTGCCCTATTTTTGGCATTGGTACTGTCGAACTTCTTTCTGTTGTTAGGATCAAATGAAGGGGAATTGGCAATTGCCAGAATCTCACCGGTCTTAACATCCATTAAAACTGCAGTTCCACTGTCAGCATCATTCTCTTTAACAGTGTTTTCAAGAGCTGCATAGGCAACTTCCTGAAGGCGGTTATCGATACTTAGAACAAGACTTCCACCCTGAGTTCCCTTTTTCACTGTACCCAGATTCTCAACGATATGATTGAACTTATCCTTTTTGGCAAGTCTTGTTGATGAGGTTGAAGTCAGGAATGTGTTAAAGCTCTGTTCAACACCGTAAACACCTGCACCTTCACCGTTAAGAATACCGATTAAAGTGGCATTCATCGCTCCGGTTGGATAATGACGGCGGTAGCTGTCCCCCAGAATAATACCGTTCTTGCCCAGAGATTTAAGCTTCTTAGCCTTATCAACCTCAAGGTAACGTTTCAGATGAACAAAGCGTCTGGTCTGATCAGCTGTTCTCTTGTATAGGGTATTCAGATCGATTTCCAGAATCTTGGCAATCTCTGCCATTCTGGCCTTATCAGAATAAACACCTTCCTCATGAAGGAATTTTGGATCAGCATCGACTGTTTTGACAGGAACAGAAATAGCCAGAATTCGACCGTTTCTGTCTGTAATAAGTCCGCGTGGAGGCTCATAGTTGTAGTTTCTAACTACACGTGCATTACCTTCAGCGATAAGTTTTTCAGGATATAGGATCTGAATCCACAGTAGCCTTCCAATTAAGGCTGCCATAAATAAAAAAGCAACAGTCCACACTGAAAAAATGCGGAATTTGCTTATTTGTAGGCGACTGCTCCCTTGTTCGTGGATGAGGGCCATTTTATCTTAAATCAATTACAACTTCGTCTTCTGTTTTTGGCTGAACCATGGCTAGTTTGTTAATAGCAGACTTTCTGACTACAGAATACTCTGTCAGGACTTCTCTCTCAGAAAGCAGTGAAAGCCATTCCCTGTGCATCAGTTCATTTTTCTGGATAACTTCATTCAGCTCAATAGTAATATCACGAGTCTGCTGAACAATATGTACCTTATAAACTGATAAACATGTTGCTACTAAGATTAACACAAAAGATAAAGAATGTGCGAAAACGTCTTTAAGTATTGTTGGCACCAATGCTGATTTCTTAGCGGATTCAAGCTCACCTGTATATAGAGGGATTGCCAGAATCTCAGAGGACAGCCCT
>JAZRAY010000148.1:0-2485 GCA_045634805.1 Succinivibrio sp.
GGACTGGATAACGTTAAATACAGGATCCTTCTCAATACGCTGTCTGTACAGATCAGAAAGTCTGCCGACATACTTGTCCGGATCAGAGTAGCGTACATAATCGGTCTTTGAAATCTTGTCCCACTTCAGAGCATTTGGCTCATTCTTCTCACCTAGCTCGGTAACATCAATTAGAGTTGGCAGAACGATATCAGGAGTTACACCTCTAAGCTGAGTTGAACCGCCGTTGGTTCTGTAGAACTTGGCGGTGGTGTAGTGAATAGAACCAAGATCTGAACCGCTCAGATCATATAATCTTGTAAGAGGTCTGCTCTGCTGAACAGTTCCCTTACCATATGAAGTATCACCAACGATCAGAGCTCTACCGTAATCCTGAAGTGCTGCAGCCATAATCTCTGAGCTTGAAGCTGACAGACGATTGATTAGCACTACAAGAGGACCGTCATAGTCAATATTCTGATCATCATCCTCGTAAGGAACTTCATTAGAGTTTACATCACGAACTAGAACAACCGGACCTGACTTGATAAACTGACCTGTAGTGTATACAGCCTCAGGAAGCAGACCACCGCCGTTGTTTCTCAGATCAATGATGATTGAATCAACGTTCTGAGCCTTAAGCTTGTCGATCTCGCGCTTTACGTTCAGATGCAGATCTGTGTAGAAGCTTGAAATGGTAATTACACCAACCTTCTTGCCGTTGTATGAGTTATAGACCTTAGACTTGGCTTCCTTGTCCTGAAGTCTGATCTTGTCTCTTACAATATCAACATTAAAGGTCTTGGTAGCTGCACCTTCACCTCTTTCAATCTCAAGAGTAACCTTGGTGCCCTTTCTGCCCTTAATCTGTTTTACGACTTCGGTAAGTCTCCAGCCGATAATATCCTCGAATTTTCCGTTTTTCTGCTTAACACCGATAATCTTGTCCTTTGGCTTAAGCTGCTTGGATTTTTCTGCAGGAGAACCTGGTAGCAGTGACTCGATAACTGTGTACTCATCCTCCTGAGACAGCACAGCACCGATACCCTCTAATGACAGATTCATATCGTCATTGAAGTTTTCTGACTCTACAGGTCCGAAGTAATTGGTGTGAGGATCAATTGCAGTTGCAAAAGCATTCTCAAATACAGAGAAAACATCCTCAGAGGTAATCTGGGACAATCTTCTCATTGATGCTATATAACGGTTCTTAAGACGCTTTGTAGCCTCTTTTGGAGTCTTGCCGTTTAAAAGCTGAATTTCATACTCGTTCTTAAGCTCACGCATCCACAGATTCTTAAGCTCTTCCTCTGTTGCTGCATATGGAGCCTTGGTACGATCAAGCTCAATGGTCTCGTCTGCCTTAAGGTCAAGAGGAGAATCCAGAAGACCGATTAAATAGCTGTACTTCTCGTAACGCTTTTTAATGTTCTGATTATAAAGGTCATAAGGATAGTTCAGATAACACTTATCCAGACTGTTTATGATGCCTTTGGTATTAGCATAGATAAGATCAACTTCGCCCTGTGTATAAAGAGAGTGGGTGTAGTCCAGATAAGACATAAGTCTGTCAATCACATTGGTTGCAAACTTCTCGTCTACATTGACAATCTTATAGTGAGCTCTGGTAAAGAAATTATAAATTCTTGAGCAGGCTGTATCATGTCTAGGTTCTGGAAGTAGAACCGGCATTTGCTCTGCTTTTGGAATTGTAAGCTTTGCTTCACAGACACCCAAACTACCTGCAAACATACAGGCAAGTGCTATTTTTGCTAATTTATTCAATTTAATAGTGCCTTACTTTGCCTTTTTTGGAAGTAATACTCTATCTAATGGAAGATTTACAGTAAGACCTGATTTCAGGGTTACGTAAACAGTATCCTTAACGGCATCCTGAGCAACAACACCCTTAACGAAATGCTGTTCAGAACTTAGAACAAGAACTTCTGTTCCGTTCTTTAATGACTCAACGGTAGCCTTGTCACCTTCAACCTTGAAAGCTTTCTTAGCTGGCTTTGCACCGTTCTTCTTAAAGAACTTCTTGGCAGGATTCTGTTTCTTAGCAGGCTTTAAAGCTTTACGCTTCTGATTGATCTCTTTAATCTTTTCTGCTGCGTACTGTGCATGTTCAGCATTTACGGTATCACCGCACTCGTTACCGTCAAGATCAATTCTTGCGGCACCTTCTTTTACTGAATACAGGTACTTAAGACGAGAGGTATATAGACGTAGTGCTGCACGAACCTTTGATACAGAAAGACCTTCAATTCCAGAAATTCTCTCTTTGAGTTCATCAAAGATACCAATCTTCAGAGGCTTGCAGTCACCTTCCTTAACAAAAGCTTTAGGGAAAGCCTTGTATAGAAGCTCCATTGACTCTTTCACATGTTCAAAATGAGAACCAGTCTCTGCATTCTTCTCGGCAGATGATTCTTTAGCATTTTCTACAGGCTGCTGTAGTGCGTTTTCCTGGGTTTCCACAAGAAACTCCTTTTATAGTTATTAA
>JAZRAY010000149.1:0-6800 GCA_045634805.1 Succinivibrio sp.
ACCTTTGAGAAGGATGGCGTTACCTACACCAAGAGCTTCTCAATCGACAGAAATTCTTATGTAGTAAATGTAAGCTACCTTGTTAACAACAAGTCAGAGAAAGATTTAAACCTATGTATGTACGGTCAGCTAAAGCAGACTGCTGATGATTCATACCTGCAGAACAATTCTGGTTTCGGTATGGTTGCAAGTGCATATAGAGGAACTGCTTACTCATCAGATGAAAGCCGTTACGAGAAGAAAACTCTAACCGACATCATCGATGACAAGTCATACAACGTAACCACAAAAGAAGGTTGGGTTGCTATGATTCAGCACTATTTCGTTTCAGCATGGATCGGCGGTGAGAACAACGTAAACAACGTTATCTACTCTAACCATGCAGACAACAATACCAGCGCTATTATCGGTATCAGAACCGATTCAGTAAATGTTGCTGCTGGTAACGAGGCTAAGCTTTCAAGCAAGCTATGGGTTGGTCCTAAGAATCAGGATGCAATGGAAAGCGTTGCTAAGAACCTTGAGTTAACCGTTGATTATGGCTGGTTATGGTTCATCTCAATTCCATTATTCAAGATCCTGACCTTCATCCACTCACTGATTGGAAACTGGGGTTTCTCAATTATCGTTCTAACCATGATCGTTCGTGGTGTAATGTTCCCATTAACCAAGGCTCAGTACACATCTATGGCTAAGATGCGTTTACTACAGCCAAAGCTGATGGAACTAAGAGAGCGCTACAAGGATGACAGACAGAAGATTGGTACTGAGACCATGAAGCTGTACAAGAGCGAGAAGGTAAATCCTCTTGGTGGCTGTTTACCATTATTAATCCAGATGCCTATTTTCATCGCATTATACTGGACTCTAATGGAATCAACCGAGCTACGTCAGTCAAGCTTTATGCTATGGATTACTGACCTATCAGTTAAGGATCCATTCTTCGTACTACCAATTCTGTACGGTGTGACAATGTTCTACTTACAGAAGATGTCACCAACCCCTGTAACAGATCCTGTACAGCGTAAGGTATTCATGGCTATGCCATTCGTATTTACCTTCATGTTCTGTACATTCCCAGCAGGTCTAACTTTATACTGGCTTGTTTCAAACTGCTTCACTATTCTGCAGCAGTTCGTCATCTTCAGATCACTGGAAAAGCGTGGTTTAAGCATGAAGAAACAGCCTGCTTCTAAATAGTATTATTTATGGCAACAATCGAAGATACTATTGCAGCAATTGCCACTCCTCCTGGTAGGGGTGGCATTGCCATTATTAGGGTCTCTGGTTCCAAGGCCCTAGAAGTCGCAAAAACACTTACCGGAATCACTCCTAAACCTCGCCAAGTCTATTTCAAGCAATTTAAACTGAACAACGAAGTCCTCGACGAAGGTGTTGTTATTTATTTTGCTGCACCTAATTCATATACCGGTGAAGATATCGTTGAATTCCAGGGACACGGTGGAAATGTTTCTCCTAAGCGTGTTCTGAACGGAATCTTAAGTATCGAAGGTGTAAGACAGGCTGAGCCAGGTGAATTCACAAGAAGAGCTTTCCTGAACAACAAAATGGATCTTGCTGCAGCAGAAGCTGTTGAGGATCTTATTTCTGCAGGTTCAGAGAGTGCAGCTAAAGCAGCTCTATCTTCTCTGGAAGGTAATTTTTCTAAGAATGTTAATGAGTTAACTGACAAAATTACCAATTTCAGAGTAAGAATCGAAGCCTGTCTGGATTTCCCTGAGGAGCATGAGGATTTCTACGAATCAGGTAAAACTGACAGAGAGCTTGATGATATTGAAGCTCTGGCATCTAAAACCATCAAGATTGCCAACCAGGGTGTAAAGCCCAATGAAGGCGCCAAGATAGTTCTTGCAGGTTCTCCTAATGCTGGTAAATCAAGTCTTTTAAATGCTCTGGCTGGAGCAGATAAGGCAATTGTTACCAATATTCCGGGAACTACCAGAGATGTTCTGACAGCTCAGGTTGAAATCGAAGGTGTACCAGTTACCATCACCGATACTGCAGGTATCAGAGATAAGCCATCCGATGAAATTGAAGCTATTGGTATTCAGAAAGCTATTGATGAGCTCAAGAAGGCTGATCTGGTTCTATTCATGATTGATGGTTCTAAGACACCAGTTGATGTAATGGAAACCTATGCAAAGGTAAAAGAATTTGAATCAAACACCAACAGAATTATGGTTATTGTTTCAAAGGCTGATAAAGACCTTTGTGCTGATGTAAGCAGCCTGCTGTCATCAGAGCCATTCAGCAGCTTGAAGCAGGTTAGAACTTCAACCAAAACAGAAACAGGTCTGGATGACCTGAAGAAGGTCCTGGTTGATGCTCTTGGTATTATGCCTATAGAAGGTGTCTTTATTGCACGTAGACGTCATATAGCAGCACTTGAGAAGGCTTACGAGTATATCGTAAAGGCAAAGGATATTGTTGCTACTGGTGACCTTGTATTATGTGCACAGGAAATCCGTCAGGCACAGGATTACTTAGGAGAAATTACAGGTACCGTTACCTCTGATGATATCCTAGGAAAGATTTTCAGTACCTTCTGTATTGGAAAATAAAATTAAAAACTTCCAGATTTTCTAGGTCTGGAAGTTAATCTCTATTCAGTAAACTACTCTTTTAAACTCAAATCCTGAGCAAACTTATTTCCGATTGAATCTATTCCTCTCTTTAATTCCTTAACTAAAGAAGCATAACCGTCTTCTTCCTGTTTTGAGGTAAAGGAATAGCCGTGCTGGAAATACTGTCTGTCATTAAGCTTAACGTCAGCAAATAAGTCTATATAGACATTACCATCAACTGAGCCATAGAATTTGCTTACACTGACATCAATATCTAAATCATTTCTAACCTGATACTCGCTCAGATGTTTATTCAGTATCACAGCAATCTGTGATTTTAAATCAGAAGCCCATCTGTGATGATTTGCAGCTCTCAGGGTAACATCAGTAGTCTTAAGTACAATACCGCCGTCCTCGAGCGTGCTGAATAGGTCTACGGCTATATCATACTGAGAGTTGAAACTCTGAGATGAAACATCTTCAACCAGAGAGTATCTGTCATAGGAAATCTCCTGAGAGGAACATCCAAACAGGAATAAACAGGAAACAACGCATGCAGTAAGTTTTTTCATAATACTATTTTCCTGAGACTGATGGTTCAATATCCTTAGAGTCACTTGAGAACACCAGAGAGTTACTCTTCTGTCCTACCTTCTTAACAGTTGGATTCAGTTCATCCAAGGTCTTATTAAGCTTATCAGCCATGTTAATAAGAGATTTATATAGCTCTGAATGAGAATCATAGCTTGATAAGGTATTTGTCAGATGACTTACAGAATCATTCTTGTTAATTGATTCAGTAATCTTTCTGACAGATTTAAGGGTCTCATCAAAGTCCTCAACAGTCTTGTTAAGATTTGCTGAAATCTTATCAATCTCAACATCATTGAGTTTCTTTGAGAAATTGTTGATGCTCTCTTTGAAATCTGTTGAAGCAATAGTTGGAATAACTCTTAAATCTCTGTAATTCTTTATGCTGGATCTGCATTTAATCTTAGGTCCAATCATCAGATTAACAACGCTTGAAGATGAAAGAATACTCATAGTATCCAGTCTTGCACACAGTCTGTTTTTAGACAGAAGAGAGTTGAAAAGCTGCTGAGTTCTGTCATAAGCACCTGATTCATCCATGATTAGAAGAGCAGGGATCTTATTGTTAAGATCAAAGAGATCAGCCTTGTTATCAAACCAAGGGATCTTCACAACCTCTCCGATTTTTACACCACGGAACATAACCTGACTGCCTTCAGCCAGAGGAGAAGAGTCATCAAGCATCAGAACATACTTTGAATCAGAATCGATTAGATTTGCGAATTTGGCGGCTCTCTGATTCTTGTATAGAGTGTATTCAGCGTTATCCTTCAGAGGATTTCCCTTTTTGGAATTAAACTGTTTTACGTCAATTGAACCGCTGATAAAGTTATCGATACTTGGAACACTGAACTGCAGACCGTTGGCACCAAGATTCATATCAAGACCGGAATCTACCCAGAATACAGACTGATCTGTTACCAGTGATGAGAACTTCTTAAGAATCTTGGCTGTATAGACGGTATGCTTCTTCTGCATATCGTAGTCTGACTTTACGGTGACACCAATCTTGAAGCCGTCATAGTTAATGGCTGTACCAGGGTTAATCATTCTTTCAGAAGCATTCTCAAGTCTGATGATGATTCCCTGCTCATCAAATCCGTATGGAGTTTCATCCAAGCAGGTAAACTCGTTGGAGAATTCTTCGCTGGAGCCTTTATGAAGGGTTATATAGGAACCTGAAAGAATAGTATCAAGACCAGAGATATTGGTTGAATTGATTCTTGGTTTTACAATCCAGAAAACACTGTCAGAGTTTAGAAGTTCAGTAAAATCAGGCTTGATACGGGCATAGATAACAGTCTTTTTAAAATCTTCACTTAAACTGATATCTTCAACAGTACCGACTGTTACAGATCTGAATTTAACAAGAGTCTTTCCGGATTCTATTCCTGAAGCCTCATCGGTATACAGCTTAATCAGTTCACCTTTATTGATGCTGTTAGACCATATAAGACTGACAGTAACTATGGTAGCAATAATAGGAACAATCCAGTACAGAGAAAATCTTCTTTTTCTTGAAATTGCGTTCTCTTTGTTTTCCATAATTAAATAATCTCAGAATCCCAAATTAATCTTTCATCAAATTCATCAGCAGAAAATACCGTAATTAAAACCACGGCACAGAAACATATAATAGCAAATCCAGGATAAATACTTAAAAATCCTGTAATTCTTACTACGGAAGACATAATTATTACAACATAAACGTCAATTAAAGACCATCTTCCAATAAACATAACAAAGCGGAACAGTCTGCTTACTCGTTTCTTGATTCTTATCTTTGAAAACTTTGTTACGTACAGAATAAAGGCAATCGAAAATATCTTAAATGCAGGAATGAAGATTGAAGCCAGAAGAATAACAATTGAAACGAAATAAGATTTCATCTCCCACATGGCAATAACACCTTCAATGATGTTGGAGCCGGTTGTAGAACCTAGGAATTCTGTATACATAACAGGATAAAGGTTTGATGGAAGATAGAGGATAACTGCAGCAATCAGAAGAGAAAGACACTTTGAAAAACAGGCATTCTTTCTGAATTCAACCTTGCTGTGACAGCGTGGGCAGATATCAGTCTGTGCTTCAGAGTGAAAGTAATATCCACACTCGGTGCACTTTTTAACATTCTGTGTTATTGCTGTCTTACCAAGTTTGAGTTTTATCTCTTCCTGCTCCTTAACAAGATTCCATAACATTGAAGGCTTGAACTTGATACAGCACCACAAAAGCAGAACAGAAAAGATAAAGGTAGTATAGAATCCCAGATAAAAATCCACATCAACAAGACTTGTAAGCTTAATCAGACTTACACAGATACCAAGAACAAAGACATCAACCATACACATGCCGTGACAGAACTGATAGATCTTTGACCACAGGATTCCCGGCTTAATTCTGAATCCGCAGATTAACATGGATGAAACAAGAACAAGAACCGGAGAGAAGAACGTGAAAAACAGAAATGAATAAAGTAACAATCCCCACTGATGTCCAAGAATATAAATAATTGAATATAAAGACATTCCTGAATTTATGCCCATTGCAGAAATGGACATAAAGGGAACAAAGATACTTATGAAAAGAAACTGAATAGCGGAAAAGGAAATGATGGCAATGTCGGTTCTGTCAGCAGGATTTCTATCGTTTAATCTTCTGCCGCATCTGGGGCAGATATTCTCAAATTTACCTTTGCTGGAATCAACATTAACAACTAAATCACAGGACCCACAGACAACAGTTTTACTCATAGAGAACTAAACAAATCCTTCCATTAAAACAACTTTATTCTGTTTTAATGATTCCTGCACATTGATAATTCTCTGATTGGTAGAACCTCTGAAGTCAATATCCATGGATTTCTGTGCCAGAATAAATGGTCCATCAACTAAAACATCAAGCTGTTCCAAAAGCTTTCTGTAAATTGGATCGACAACAAGCTTCTCGTAAACAAATCCAGAATAAGACCATAAAGAATAGCCCTTGGCTCTTAGAATCTTGGCGAGAATACTCAGAGTGCCAGCCTGAATGAAAGGTTCGCCACCTGAAAAGGTAACGCCTTTAACCAGTGGATTATTAATAAACTCGTCATATAAGACTCTCAGTTTAACATCCATACCGCCATCAAGAGGCTGAGCCTGTGGATTATGGCACCCTTTACAGTGGAAAGGGCAGCCTTGAGTAAAGATAACATAACGAATACCAGGACCGTCAACGATAGATTCATTAACAGCACCAGCAATTCTTAGAGTTGTTGTATCAAGTATTGATAGATCTGAGTCGGACATTTTACCTGTATTCTTAATGAAAAAACGCCTTATCATCCAATCACATGATTAGACTTAAGGCGTACGAGAACTAAAAGTTCGAAATAGTTAAACGTGCATGTGTTTTACACGATCTCTTTCTTCAGCCTTTTTGCCATCATTGAAGCGATCTAGTGTACCAACCAAATAACCGGTTACACGTCTAATTCTCTCAAATTTAACACCTTCGCCGACAATACCATTACGAGCATGTAGTCTAGTTTGCATTGTTCACGTCCTCTCAAATAATAATAAAATTGCTGTAGATTTTTCAATTGGTTAATAAAACTTTTAACCAGTGCAGATGCATCCAACA
>JAZRAY010000150.1:0-10150 GCA_045634805.1 Succinivibrio sp.
CTGTTGCAGTTGAGGCGTCATTGATAAAGTCTGAGTCTGAGCTGTTCTTAATTGCAGCGCGTTTCTTATACCAGCCATAAATCCCTTATGTTTTTTTTATTATGTTTTATTACATTGAGAAGTCTTTACCCAGGTATACATCCTTTACTTTTGTATTGCTTAAAACTTCGTCCGCACTACCATGTGCGATTATCTGTCCTGCATTAACTATATATGATTTTTCGCAAACATCCAAAGTTTCACGGACATTATGATCTGTAATTAAGATGCCGATCCCTCTATTTCTCAAATGAAGGATAATCTCCTTAATATCGTTAACAGAGATAGGATCAACACCTGCAAATGGCTCATCCAGCAGAATGAATTTAGGATCAGCTGCAAGAGCTCTTGCGATTTCAACACGGCGTCTTTCACCACCTGACAGAGACATACCGGAATTGTCTCTTAGTCTTGTAATGTTGAACTCTTCCATAAGCTCGTTGACCTTTTCCTCACGCTGAGCCTTGGTCAGGTTAGGAACAAGCTCCATAACACCCATAAGGTTCTGATATACAGTAAGCTTTCTGAAAATAGAATTTTCCTGAGGAAGGTATCCTAAACCGGCTCTTGCTCTGGCATGCATTGGAAGGGAGGTAATATCCTTACCGTCCAGAATGATGTTACCGCCTTCTGATGAAACAATACCAACAATCATGTAGAAGGATGTGGTTTTACCTGCACCGTTAGGTCCGAGAAGACCAACGATTGAACCGCTTTCAACATCAAGACTTACGTCTGATACTACGGTTCTTTTCTTATAGGTTTTCTTTAAATGTAATGCCTGTAATATGCTCATTCTTATTTCCGGTAAGTATTATTTCTTCAGTTCCTGTGGCAGGAATGTACTCTGTACTCTTCCGCCCTGGCTGTTTTCATTGGATGCCTTCAGCTGTCTTGTAACGGTATTGTACTCAATTCTTTCACCGTCAACATGAGAGTTATCCTGCCAGATAGTTGCTCTTCCGATTAAAACCAGAAGATTCTTTTCAGGTAGATACTGAATAATTGATGACTGAGAGTGAATAATCTTTCCGTCATCCTGTTTCTGCTTGAAGGTTGCTGGTCTTCCGTAGGCTTTCACTTCCTGCAGTTCACCGCTGCTGTTTCTTGACAGCTCAGCCTTGTCCGCATGAAGCTCCATACTTCCCTGAGTTGCAACAACATCCTTGATAAAAATCGCCTTGTTGGATTCAAAATCTGCAATCTGTTCTTTTGAAACAATGTTCAAAGGCTGTTCAACATCGTCTTTTAATGCGAAAGCGCTTTGTGATGCAAGGGCCATCATCAGTACCAAATAATTAATCTTTCTTGCTCTTTGGATAATATGTAGCATGTGGTTTTCCCTTATAATTCATCACATTATTAGATAAATTAAACTTAAAGTGAGTTCCTTCTGTCTTAAAGACATGTCCGTAAATGGTGACCAGATCCTTTGATGTTACTTCTTCTGTTGTAAAGTTGTAAACAAGATTGTCTGCTGTTGCCTTGTCGATGATTGCATCCTTAAAGCCCGGATAAATCACAACATTGCCGTTTACAACAGCATGATCATTGGTAACCATTCTGCCTTTCTGACCTTTTAAATGCCAGATGTTGGTCTTTCCTGAATCCTTGTGATTATATGCTGTAATCAGTGGATCATCAAAAATCAAAAGGTTTCTAAGCTCGTAGAACTCTGTTCTGGAGGCTAGCATGGTTCTGCTTACTCTGCCGCTCTTATCAAACAGTGTTCCGTTTGTATCGGTTGCAATAAAGGTAGGCAGACCTGACATATCCTTAACTTCCTCTTTTTTCAAAGTTAAGGAGTAAAAGTATATGGTCGATGAAATAACTGCAAACAGTATTGCAATCAGAATCGATTTTTTAGTAACGCTCATCAGCAAAGCCACCGTCAGGGTTTAAGATACCCTTTGAGATTAAAATCAGATCACAAAGTTCTCTTACAGCACCATATCCTGCATTGCAGGTTGTAATATAGTCAGCCTGTTTTTTAATGAAAGGGTGGGCGTCATGAGGACATACGCTTAATCCTGCAACTCTGAACATCGGCATATCGTTCAGATCATCACCGATACATACAGCCTCATCAAGAGATATATTGAGTTTCTCACATAATTCAGTCAGAGCGACATTCTTTGATTTCTCTCCCTGAATTACATGCTGAACATGCAGGTCGTTCATTCTTCTCTGAGTAAGATGAGCTGTTCTTCCAGTGATTACAGCACACTCGATTCCTTCCTTTACTAAGGATGCTATTCCAAAGCCATCCTTGGTATTGAATCTTTTAAGCTCAAGATCGGTACTGTCATAAATAATGCCACCGTCTGTAATTGTGCCATCGACATCAAAAGCCATCAGTTTCACTGATGATAGACGGGTCATGAATTCTGCATCAATTCTGCCGTAGCAGGTATTAACTTTCAACATAAAATTCCGGTATTTTCTTTTGGATTTCTATAATCCAGATAACAGCAAACTCAGTACTTTTTTCTTATGTACTAACTTTAGTTTAATTGAAAATATGAAGACTAGTAAAAAACATGCGTAATTATAACAAGTATTAATGTGATTTTGCGATTAACAAAGATCAGATTGTTGTCTATATATACATACACAATTTGGCTTATACTGACATTATGGTGTCAAAATATTTGGTACAATGCATTTATTCGTTTTAAATCATTATGTTTTCTATACAGTACGGATGCCGTAAAGAAACTCCTGCTGATAGTTTCAGATGAGATTTTAGATTAATTTATTTAATGTGTTTATGAGTGAAATCCTAAACGAAGACAGTCTGATAAAAGTAAATAACGTATCCTTCTCATACGCCAGTAAGCAGATTTACAAGAATCTTTCACTTAATATTCCTAGAGGAAAGATTACAGCGATACTTGGTCCGTCAGGAACAGGTAAGACTACTATTTTAAGACTTATTGGCGCTCAGCTTACTCCTGATGAAGGTACCATCGAATTTGACGGAATCAATGTTCATTCACTCAGAAGACAGGAGCTTTATGAACTCAGAAAAAGAATGAGCATGCTTTTTCAGAGTGGCGCTCTTTTCTCTGACATGAATGTTTTTGACAACGTGGCTTTTCCAATCAGAGAACACACCAAGCTTCCAGAGGAACTTATCCACGATGTTGTGCTGATGAATCTTGAAGCTGTCGGAATGAGAGCTGCGGCCTATCTGTATCCTTCAGAGCTTTCAGGCGGTATGTCCCGTCGAGCAGCCCTGGCACGTTCAATTGCTCTTGATCCTGATTTAATCATGTATGATGAGCCTTTTGTCGGTCAGGACCCTATTACCAAGGGTGTACTGGTTAAGCTTATTGCGGATATCAACAAGTCTCTGGGTAAAACCTCAGTTGTGGTTACCCATGATGTTAAAGAGATTCTGGAAGTTGCTCACTACGTATATATTCTTTCAGAGGGTACAGTTTTAGGAAGTGGAACTCCTCAGGAAATTGTAAACAGTAAAGATCCAAGAGTTATTCAGTTTATTCAGGGCGATTTTGATGGTCCTTATGCATTTAAACTAAAAGGCTCTCAGAACTATATCGAGGAGCTGTAATGACAGATTTGCTAGGTGTTTTAGGAAGATATGCATTAAAGAAGATCTCTTCACTTGGAAGATCAACCATCATATTTCTTCATTCAATAATTGCGATACCGAATCTTAAGAAATCGTTTCCTTTACTGATAAACCAGATTTATTTTGTTGGTGTTCAGTCAATCATCATTATTCTGGTTTCAGGTCTTTTTATCGGAATGGTTTTAGGTCTGCAGGGATTCAATATCCTTAAGGATTTCATGGCTACAGGTTCACTGGGAACTCTTGTGGCCTTATCCATCATAAGAGAGCTTGGTCCCGT
The DNA here is from genome assembly GCA_045634805.1 of Succinivibrio sp. Classification (GTDB taxonomy): domain Bacteria; phylum Pseudomonadota; class Gammaproteobacteria; order Enterobacterales; family Succinivibrionaceae; genus Succinivibrio. The sequence goes on from JAZRAY010000150.1 coordinate 3,918, forward strand.
GGTTACAGCTCTGCTGTATGCCGGTCGTGCAGGTTCTGCTCTGACTGCTGAAATCGGTCAGCTGAAGGCATCCGAGCAGCTTTCAGCTATGGAAATGATGGCTGTTGATCCTTTAAGACGAATCATTGCTCCAAGATTCTGGGCCGGACTTATCAGTATGCCAATCCTTTCACTGCTGTTCTGTCTGATCGGTATTTACGGCGGAAAGCTTGTCGGCGTTGACTGGCTTGGTATTGATGACGGTATTTTCTGGTCAGGTATGCAGGCCAGTGTAGATGTAATGGAAGATCTGGGTCCAATGGTAATCAAGGCCGCTGTATTCGGTTTTGTATGTACCTGGATTGCTCTGTTTAACGGCTATGACTGCCGCCCAACTTCAGAGGGTATCAGTAGAGCGACAACAGCAACAGTGGTTCAGTCATCATTGGCGGTTTTAGGTTTGGATTTCATACTTACAGCCTTAATGTTCTAGTAGGGAATATAGAATAATGAAGTATTTAAAAACAGAAATTATGGTCGGCATTTTCATGCTGTTAGGCATTATCGCTGCCTGTGTTCTTGCTCTGCAGGTTGCAGGTCTGGTCTTAAATTCCAAAGCAGAACTTTATACTGTTTATGCCAAATTTGAGAATATCGGTTCTCTGAGATTGAGAGCACCTGTCAGAATCGGCGGTGTTGCAATCGGCAGAGTAACAGCCATTAATCTTGATGGCGAATCACTGACCCCTGTGGTTAGTATCGGTATTGAGAAGAAATTTGATAAAATCTCAAGTGAGTCAAAAGCCAGCATTCAGACTTCAGGTATTATCGGTGAGCAGTATATTGCCATCACTCCTGGTTTTTATGATGAGGACCTGGGAACAACCTATCTGAAGAATGGTGATTTCATTGCAGACACTGGTTCTGCTGTAATTCTTGAGGATTTAATTTCAAAGTTTGTTTTCAATTCTTCACAGGATTCTTCAAAGGCAGACGAATCTGCCAAGAGTTCAGATACAGAATCAACCAAAGAATAGGATGACTTGTTTATGAAAAAGATCATTGCTTTAATTTCAGCCTTTATGGTTCTTATGTTCAGTTTTACCGCTCAGGCAAAGTATGACATGAGCAATCCTTACAAACTGGCTAATGAAGTTGCTGTTAATACAATCAGCGAGATTAAGGCCAACAAGGACAAGATTTCAGATAATGCTGTTGCAGAGAAGATTATTCAGGAACAGCTGCTTCCTTATATCGATATCAAGTATGCTGCATACAAAGTTATGGGTACTTCTCTAAAATCTCTTTCAAAGGAAGACAGAGAGAAGTTTACTGATGCTTTTGAGAAATACATGAAGCAGAGCTTTGTTTCTGTATTGTCAAAGTATACCAATCAGGAAATTGTTCCTTCAGAGGTTAAGAATGTTCCTGACAGTGAATCTCTGGTTTCTGTTAAGATGATTATCCGCGAGAGCGGCAAGCAGGATCTTGAGCTGGTTTTAAAATTACGTAAGAACACAAAGACCGGCGAGTGGAAGGCCTTTGATCTGATCGGTGAGAATGTTTCAATGCTTGATGCCAAGGTATCAGAGATTTCACCAATCATTAAATCTCAGGGCGTAGACGCTGCTATTGCTAAACTGAATTCTATGGATAAATAACCAGATCTGTTTTGGTGTTTTAAATGGATAATTTGACTGAATTAACTTTTGCAACGGTTCCTCTTCTGTGGAAACAGCGCGAGACAATTTTTAAAGATTCAGTATTTGATATGCAGAATATCAAAAAGATTGACGCGGCCGGAGCTGCCTACCTTGTGCAGTGGGCCAAGTCACAAGAGAATAAAAAGATTAAATTACTTAATGTTTCAAAAACCGCAGTAAATTTGATCACAACTTATAGACTTAATGAGATTTTTGAAATAGAGAATTAACTTATGGCAGAACAGAAACATTTTGAAGGATTCGATTCCGCTCCAGAAGAAGAAAGCCGCAGTGCTCATAAGAGAGAAGCTCAGGCTATCAGAAAGCTTGTGGAGAAGATTGCCGATTTAGGTGATCAGAGCTTTAAATCCCTGGTTATTCCACAGGATGTTAAGGATGCTCTGATTATTGCCAGAAAACTAAAGCCAAAATCAGATGAAAGACGCAGACAGCTTCAGTATGTTGCTAAACTTCAGAGAGCTTATGATGATTCTGATTTAGAGCAGCAGGTTAATATGCTGGGTGCATCCTCAAAGGTGGATCCTAATGCTCTGAAGCTTGAGAAACTAAGAGAAAAGCTTATCACTGGCGGTATTGAGGTTGTAAATGCCTTATGTAATCTTGCAGCCGAGATTGATAGAAACAAGCTTAGAAATCTGGTTAAAAAGGCAAAGGAAGAAGCAGCTAAAATCGAATCAGAGGAAGTTGCAAAGCCTAATTCAAGAGCTTTATTCAAGTATGTAAAGACTGAACTTGCCAAGGCAAAGGTTCAGATCCCAGACGATCTAATCAAATAATCCAGAATCTGACGTCTTTGCCCTGGTGTAGAGACGTTAGATTTCCATAGGTGATTCTACAGAAAAATCCTTATCTGAAATCGGCATGAATCCAATCAGCACGTTTGGCTGATCCTTGAATGCTGGAACCCACTTCTCATTCCATACCTGTCTGGTTACAAACTGTGGTTTGAAGCTATCCATACCGTTGTTCTTCGCATATCCTGCAGCAAGTTCCTCGTGTGACCATACTGGAAGGATGCTGTACAGATTATGCTCGTCGTCTTCCTCAGTATCCTCTAGGATCAATGGACCATCGTTATCTGCAAGAATATAGAAACCGTCGGCTTCCTTGGCAACTCTCATAAACATTGCCTGTCTGTATTCAGCATTTAGAGCCTGGATTGCCTCATATTCCTTTTCTGTAAGTTGTGCCATATAGTCTCCTAATAGCCTCTCTCAAGTATTGGTTTTAAAAATTGACCTGTGAATGATTCCTTGCATTCACAAACTTCTTCAGGTGTTCCACAGACGATTATATTTCCGCCGTTTCTTCCACCTTCAGGTCCTAAGTCGATAAGATAATCTGCAGATTTGATTACGTCAAGGTTATGTTCAATAACAATTACGGTATTTCCCTGATCTCTCAATCTGGTCAGAACTTCTAAAAGAAGCTTAACATCCTCAAAGTGAAGACCTGTGGTTGGTTCATCAAGAATATAAAGAGTCTTTCCGGTAGCCTTCTTTGAAAGCTCCTTTGAAAGCTTGATTCTCTGAGCCTCTCCTCCTGAGAAGGTTGTAGCAGCCTGACCTAAGGTAATATAGGAAAGGCCCACATCCATCAGAGTCTGTAACTTTGATGCGATGGAAGGAACAGCTCCGAAGAACTCCAGAGCCTGTTCTATATTCATTTCAAGAACATCAGAGATGGTCTTTCCCTTGTACAGAACCTCAAGAGTTTCTCTGTTATATCTCTTACCGTCACACTCTTCGCATTTAACATAAACATCCGGCATGAAGTTCATTGAAACCTTGATGGTTCCATCGCCCTGACAGGCTTCGCATCGACCGCCCTTAACATTAAATGAGAATCTTCCTGCGTTGTAGCCTCTTGCTCTTGCTTCAGGGGTCTTGGCAAAAAGATCGCGTATATCAGTGAACAGTCCTACATAGGTGGCAGGATTTGAGCGCGGTGTTCTGCCGATAGGGCTCTGATCGATACAGATAATCTTGTCGAAGTTCTCAAGACCTTCAATCTCTCTGTATGGAGCAGGATCATCATTTGCAGTCACACCGTTGAGTTTTCTCTCAGCCACTCTTACAAGCGTATCGTTAACCAGAGTTGACTTTCCTGAGCCGGAAACACCGGTTACAACCACAAAGCAGCCGACAGGGAAGGATACATCAACATTCTTAAGATTGTTGCCGGTACATCCCTTAAGGGTCAGCATCTTTGATTTCTTAGCTTTGACTCTCTTTTTAGGAATCTCAATACGTCTTGTGCCGGAGAGATATTTTCCGGTCAGAGACAGCTCGCTATTTTCGATATCCTCAACTGTTCCCTGAGCGATAACCTCACCGCCATTAATACCTGCGGCAGGTCCTATATCAATAATCTGATCCGCAGCTCTCATGGTGTCTTCATCGTGTTCCACCACAATAACGGTATTACCGATATCTCGAAGATTCTTAAGTGCGCTTAAAAGTTTTGCATTATCTCTCTGATGAAGACCGATACTTGGTTCATCAAGTACATACATAACACCGGTCAGGCCTGCACCAATCTGACTTGCAAGTCTGATTCGCTGTGCCTCACCGCCTGAAAGAGTTTCTGCTGAACGGGAAAGGGTAAGATAGCCTAATCCAACGTTAATCAGGAAGCCTAATCTTGCTCTGATTTCCTTTAAAACTCTTGAAGCGATGTTTTTCTCCTGTTCTGTCAGCTTAATATCTGAGAAGAACTGGTAGCACTCCTGAATTGAGTAGTTATTAATCTCAGGGAGAGATTTATTGTTAACAAAAACATTGCAGTATTCTTTTTTGAGTCTTGCTCCGTGACAGTCAGGGCAAGGAAGAGGTCTCATCAGTTTTGAGATATAGACTCTTACGTACTCGGATTCTGTTTCACGGGATCTTCTTTCGTAATTTGGAATTACACCTTCAAAAGGCTCAAGACTGGTTTGGGATTTCTTACCGCCTGAGTAGACCATTTTCATAGGAATAGCAGTAGTGCCTGAGCCATACATGATAACGTTGACTTCTTTTTCTGTAAGCTCATTAAATGGCTTCTGCAGATCAATATCATAATAATCTGCTACTGCTTCTAGCTCCTTGAAATAGAAAGGATTTCTTCTATCCCATCCGAGGATGGCTCCCTCATATATGGATTTTGTCTTGTCTGGAACAATCTTATCAATATCCAGAACCATCATTGCTCCCAGACCTTCACACTTTGGACAGTATCCGTGAGGGTTGTTAAAGGAGAAATCTCTTGGTTCCAGTTCTGGAATTGAGTATCCGCAGATAGGGCATGAGTAGTGGGATGAAAACAGAATCTCATCCTCTTTCCTGTGTTCGTCCATTGGACAGACAACAGCAATTCCGTCTGAATACTTGAGCGCGGTTTCAAATGAATCTGCAAGACGCTGTTTTAGATCAGGCTTAACCTTGATTCTATCTACAACGATATCAATATCGTGCTTCTCTCTTAAGGCCAGATCCGGTGGATCTGAAAGATCGCAGATCTCCCCGTCAACACGGGCACGGATAAAGCCGTCTTTTGCCAGATCTGCAAACAGCTGTTTGTATTCACCCTTTCTGCCGCGAACCACAGGAGAGAGGATCATAATCTTGGTGCCTTCAGGCTGCTCCATAACGGCATCTACCATCTGGCTTATGGTCTGAGCCTTCAGAACTGTCCCGTGTTCAGGACATCTGGCTTCACCGATACGTGCCCAGATAAGTCTCAGGTAGTCATGAATCTCGGTAATGGTTCCAACTGTTGATCTTGGATTGTGAGATGTTGCCTTCTGCTCAATTGAAATAGCAGGGGATAAACCCTCAATAGAATCAACATCAGGTTTGTCCATTAATGACAGGAACTGACGGGCGTAGGCTGAAAGTGATTCAACATAGCGACGCTGACCCTCTGCATAAAGAGTATCGAATGCCAGAGATGATTTTCCTGATCCGGATCTTCCAGTAATAACACAGAGCTTGTTTCTTGGAATGGTTAGATTCAGGTTCTTAAGATTATGGGTGCGTGCACCGCGAATTACGATTTTATCCATTTGTACAATATTATCATTTACACTTGATTCGCTAATTGTACATTAAACATGTATAGTCGGATTAATCTAAAAAAGACAAAAATAATCAGTAACGATTTCTATTAACTGAAACAATAAAAATTCAGAGCACAGTTCTTAACTAAACATATTGAAAAAAAAGAAGAAAAAGATTTAATCTTATTTCTGATCTCTGTATATGGGTACTTTTGGATATGCTTAGAAAAAGGCTAAAAAAATTCAGTGTAATAATATACAGGTTAAACATTATCAATTCGTCGATTCTTAAAAGCTAATCACTTTTAGCTCGGCATATTTACAAGGACTTTATATGACTCGTGGAGTTAACAAAGTAATTTTAATTGGTAATCTTGGTGATGAGCCTGTATTTAGAACAACCGGTTCTGGAACATCTGTTGCCAATGTTTCAATGGTAACCAATGAAGTTCGCAGAAATGCTGAATCAGGTCAGATGACAGAGATTGCCG
>JAZRAY010000151.1:0-9067 GCA_045634805.1 Succinivibrio sp.
TCAATACCGCTTCAATGTCTGCTCATATCGTTAACGTACCACAACCACAGTGCGCTTATAACGCATCAAAGGCAGGTGTAATCCAGTTAACCAAGTCTTTAGCAATTGAATGGGCAAAACACGGAATCCGTGTAAATTCAATCAGCCCAGGCTATATCGGAACAGAGCTTGTAAAGGCTTCACCAACTCTGATTCCACTAATCAAGACCTGGAATGAGATGGCACCAATGCATCGCTTAGGCGAACCAGAGGAATTACAGTCTGTAACCTTATATCTTGCATGTGATGCAAGCTCATTTACAACCGGTTCAGATGTAATTGTCGACGGTGCATTTACCTGTTTCTAATCTCGCTCGCAAGAGTACTACAAACAAACATATACATGGAGTATACAAATGAAAAAAACATTATTATCAGCACTTTTCTGTGCAGCTACATTAGCATTTACAGCACCTTCTTTCGCTGCAACAACCAGCGAAACCCAGGGTATTCAGGCAAGTCCTGAGTTCTATGCAAAGGCTAATCTGAGTGCATTAAAGGGCAAGAAGATCGGTATTACCATTCAGTCACTGCGTAACGCATACTGGGCAGGTGTTATGGCTGCTTTAGAGGATGTTCTAAGCGCTAACGGAGCAAAATTCACCATTGTTGAGTGCGATGACAAGTCAGCAAAGCAGGTAGCACAGATCGAGAACTTCATTTCATCAGGCTGTGATTTCATTCTAGTTCACCCATCAGATGCAGCAGCTGTTGAAGATGCCTGTGCCGAGGCAAGAAAGCAGGGCATCAAGGTTATGTGCTGGGATGATCCTATGACCAATACCGATGGTAACTGGATTCTAAACAACACCAATCTGGGTATCGCAATCGGTGAGCTTGCAGGTAACTTCATCAACGAGCACTATTCAGCAGACAAGAAGGCAAAGGTTGCTGTTCTAGGCTTCCCTCAGACCAAGATCCTTTTAGAGCGTGAAGAGGGTATCCGTGAGGGTATGAAGAAAGTTGCTGACGGCAAATATGAAATCGTTGCAAGCCAGGCTGCTCTTCGTCCAAACGAGGCTCAGACTGCTATTGAGACTATTCTGCAGCGTGAGCCAGACTGCAAGGTTGTAACAGGTATCGGTGCAGGTCCTATGATCGGTGCTGATGAGGCTCTGCAGATCGCAACCAACGGCAAGATTCCAGAGGATATGGGTGTATTCACAACTGACGTAACCAAGCAGCAGCTACAGCACCTGTCAGATCCAACCTATCCTGCTAAGGGCATCATCGGTTTCGAGGGTTCAGACGTTGATACAGCAACCAGCTGTGCAAGCATGTTTGCTCTGATTTTAGAGAACAAACTGCCAGAGCATAACGTAATTCGTGGCGTAGCTCCTATTACCAAGGAAAATGTAGAGAAAATCAGTTCTGGAATGAAATAATATATAAATAACCAAACAGAACAAAAGCCTTCCCTATTCAGGGAAGGCTTACATAAGGAGATTGGGAATGAGCGAGAACTATGTTCTGGAACTTGAACATATAAGAAAGGAATACCCTGGTGTGGTTGCCCTCAAGGACGTGACTCTCAGACTTAGAAAAGGTGAAGTGTTAGGTCTTATAGGCGAGAACGGTGCAGGTAAATCCACACTGATCAAATGCTGTACCGGTGCAGAAATTCCAACATCAGGAAAGATCCGCGTAAACGGAAAAGAATTCGACAGAATGAGTCCTCAGCTTGCAGCTGAGAACGGAGTTGCAGTTATCTATCAGGAGTTCAATAACGTTGGAGAACTCTCTGCAGCAGAAAACCTCTTTTTAGGCAGACCAATCCGCAAGGGAATGATAATTGACAGAGCAGCTATGGAAAGAGAGGCACAGAAGGCCTTTGATCAGCTGCATATAAAAATCAATCCAAAAGAGCTGGTAAAAAACCTTACCGTAGGTTATCAGCAGATGATTGAGATTGCCAAGGCAATTCAGCAGAACGCACAGGTTCTGATTATGGATGAGCCAAGTGCTCCTCTTACCTCTAACGAAGTTGAGAACATGTTTAAGGTAGTTGAGCTTTTAAGAAAGAAAGGCGTATCTATCATTTATATCTCACACCGTCTTGAAGAGATTTTCAGATTATCAGACAGAATTGAGGTAATCCGTGACGGTGAATATGTAACCACCCTAATTACCCCTGAGGCCACAGTTGATGAACTCATCAAACTGATGGTAGGCCGTGAGCTTACCCAGAAATATCCACCACGCAACAGCTGCGTAAACAAGGACAAGGTGGTGCTGGAGCTTAAGAACGTAACAGGAAACGGCGACAAGGATATATCACTTAAGCTTCATGCAGGTGAAGTACTTGGTCTTGGAGGCCTGGTAGGTGCAGGTCGAACCGAGCTTGCAGAGATGATTTTCGGTTCAAAGCCAAAGGAATCAGGATCCATTATTTTCAACGGAAAGGAGATAAATCCACAGTCTCCTCGAGAGGCAATTGATCTTGGAATAGCCCTGGTACCGGAAGACAGAAAGCGTCATGGTGCCCTTCTGGGAATTTCAATCAAGAACAACATCAGTATGCCTATTTACGAGCGTATTTCAAAACTGAGCGTAATCAACTCCAAAAAAGAGCGTGAAATCGCAGAGAAATACCGTGAAGAAATCCAGATTAAGTGTCCAACCCTAAATCAGCTTGTAAAGAATCTTTCTGGTGGTAACCAGCAGAAGGTTATTTTAGGCAAATGGCTGGCCGCTGACTGTGAACTGATTATTTTCGATGAGCCAACACGCGGTATCGACGTAGGTGCCAAGTATGAAATCTACAAGCTAATCAACAACCTGGTTGAATCAGGTCGCAGTGTTCTGATGATTTCATCAGAAATGGAAGAGTTAATGGGTATGTCGGATCGCATCATAGTTCTTTCAGAAAATCGCATGACAGGCGAGCTACAGAAAGAAGAATTCGACTCAGACAAGATTATGCAGTATGCATCCGGTATCACTGATGAGGCAAAGGAGTCTCGATAAATGTTAAACGCAAACTTTTTAAAACAGAACGCAATCTGGCTGGTGTTCATCGCAGAAATTATTATCTTCGCAATTGCCAGTGACGGAACCTTCATTACAGGTAGAAACATCATCAATATCTCCCGTCAGGTTTCATACTACGGTATCGCCGCTATCGGTATGACCTTCGTGATTCTGATTGCAGATATTGACCTTTCAATCGGCTCAATCATCACCCTGGTTAATGTTGTATGTGCCTGGCTGATGGTCGCAGCAGGCGTGAACATGTGGGTTGCAGTGGCAATTTCTCTAATCATGGCTACCGGTATCGGTCTTATCAATGCAGTTATGGTTGCCGCAGTCGGTATTCCAGCTCTGATTGCAACCTTTGCATCTCAGACTGTATTTGAAGGTGTTGCCTATCTGATTTCAGGAGGCCGTCCAATTGCAGGCTTTGATTCAGATTTCGGTATCTTTGGCCGCTGGTCAGCATTCGACTTCCTGCCAATCTGCGCGATCTTAATGATTATCTGCTTTGCTTTAGGAAGCTTCATTCTGAACAAGACCTACTTCGGCCGTTACTTCTATGCAATCGGTGGTAACGAGGAAGCTGCCGAGCTGTCAGGTATCCGCGTAAACCGTGTTAAGTATCTGATCTATGCATTCTCAGGTTTCTTTGCAGGCCTTGCAGGTATCGTGCTGCTATCACGTGCTAACTCAGCACAGAGCACCGTAGGTAAGGGTCTTGAGTTCGACGTTATCACCTGTGTAGTACTGGGCGGTGTATCAGTATACGGTGGTGTTGGTTCCATGTCAGGTGTGATTGCAGGTGTGCTGATTATCGGCTCTCTGACCAACGGCATGATTCTGATGGACGTAAGTGAATACACACAGATGGTGGTAAAAGGTCTGGTACTGGCAGTAGCCGTAGGTATCGACTGTATGTCCAAGAAGCGTCGCAAGAGATAAATAAAAGAACTGTCCGATACAGCGCGCTCTGTATCGGATAACAAAACCAAAATATAAAAATAACAGACAAAAATAATAAATATCTACAGAGTAAAACAAACAGGAAAAATTATGGATAAGTCAGTTGCTACAGTTATTACAGAAGGCAGAACCGCACTGGGAATTGAACTTGGTTCTACCCGTATCAAAGGAGTACTTACAGACTACGAGGGAAATGTTCTGGCAGTAGGTTTTCATGAGTGGGAGAACTCACTTGTAAACGGAATCTGGACCTATTCTCTTGAAGATGCTCTTGAGGGACTGAGCGACTGCTATGCAAATCTGAAAAAGGAAGTTTCAGACAAATATCAGGTAACACTAAAGAAAATCGGTGCTATCGGTATCAGTGCCATGATGCACGGCTATATTGCTCTGGATAAGGATGACAGACAGCTGGCACCATTCCAGACCTGGAGAAATACCAATACCACAGAGGCTGCCGATGAGCTGACCGAGCTGTTCTCATACAACATTCCATTAAGATGGTCTGTGGCTCATCTCTACCAGAGACTTTTAGATAAAGAAGAGCACGTAGAAAAGGTTGCCTCAGTATTTACACTTGCTGCCTGGATTCATTACAGACTGACCGGCTGCAAGGTTATCGGAATCGGTGATGGCGCAGGTATGTTCCCTATCGATTCAGATATTAAGGATTACGATCAGAAGATGGCAGACAAGTTTGATGCGCTGCTAGCTTCAAAGGGCTCAAAGCTTAAGTTAAGAGAAGTTTTCCCTAAGATTCTGGTTGCAGGAGATGATGCAGGAAAACTTACAGCAGAAGGCTCAAAACTATTAGACAGAACAGGTGATCTTGAAGCAGGAATTCCTTTATGTCCGCCTGAGGGGGACGCTGGAACCGGCATGACAGCCACTAACAGTGTTGCCCCTCGCTTCGGTAACCTTTCAGCAGGTACCAGTTCCTTTGCGATGGTGGTTTTAGAGAAGCAGCTTTCAAAGGTATACCGTGAGATTGATATGGTGGCAACTCCATCAGGATTCCCTTGCGCAATGTCTCATGCAAACAACGGCACTACAGATCTGAATGCCTGGGTAATGATGTTCAAGGAATTCTGCGATCTGATGGGAATCAAAGCTGATGCAGGAGAGCTTTACTACAAGCTGTACAACCATGCAATGAAGGGAGACAAGGACTGCGGAGGACTTCTGGCCTACGGATATTATTCAGGTGAAAACATCACCTTTATCAATGAAGGCCGCCCTCTATTTGCAAGAATGCCAGACAGTAAATTCAATCTTGCAAACTTCATGAGAGCAAATCTGTACACTTCACTTGGTGCAGTAAAGCTGGGAATGGATATTCTGCTCAAGGATGAAGGTGTAAAACTCGAACAGATTCTAGGTCATGGCGGTCTGTTCAAGACCCCTGGTGTAATGCAGAGAATTCTGTCTGCCGCAATCAATACACCTGTTGCTGTTATGGAAACCGCATCTGAAGGTGGAGCCTGGGGTATTGCCCTTCTGGCTGCCTATCTTGCAGATGGAAAGAAGGACGGCAAACTTGAGGATTTCCTCAATAACCGTATCTTCAAGAATCTGACTGGAGAGGTCATCATGGCAACTCCTGAAGAAGTAGAAGGATTTGAAACATTTACCCGTCACTACGTTGCAGGACTTGAGGTTGAAAAGGCCGCAATCAAGGCAATGAACTGGTAGATGAGGATAAAAATGGAACAGCAGATTAAAGAATACTTTGAAGAACTTGATCCTGAGAAAAGAAAGGCTCTGCTCGAAGAAATAGACAAGGATACACCAAGCTTCCGCAGAGAACTCTATAAAAAACGTTTTGAGTTCAGACGCAAGCCTGATCGTATAGCTGATCTGTGGCTGTTCAAGTGTGTATATCTTCCAGGTCTGTATCGCCGCAAGTTTTTAAAGAAGGCAACTCTGCGCGAGGTAAACCTGACAATAGACGAGTTCTTCCTAAGAGAGAAGCTCAGCGATGAACAGCGAGAGGAGCTCTATCTTGAGATGCGTAATGCGGTTCGCAGATATCTTTCAACCTGCAGAAGCGCCAAGTATGCCTCAAGCTTCTTCGGACTGAAAAAAGCAACAGATGAGGAGAAGTTTCAGCGAACCACAGAGGATATCTGGAAGATGTCCCGCGGAATCGCCAGAGTCTACGGTCTTGAGAAGGAGCTGTCATTATGGTGTGATGCCTGCTATGCAGAACTTATAGCTTACGAGCCATCATGTGAAAAGCTTTTCCGTGAACTTGAAGAAGAATTTAAAAAATAAAAATAAGGGGAAAAATCCCCTATATAAAAAATACATAAGGAGTAAAAAAATGAAAGAGACAATGATCCAGCAGGTAATGACTGCCCCAGGAAAAATCACCTTTAGAGATGTTCCTGTACCAAAAGTTGGTCCAGATCAGGTTCTGGTAAAGATAAAGAAGATCGGTGTATGTGGCTCAGATATCCACGTTTATCACGGTTCACACCCATACACCTCCTACCCTGTAACTCAGGGTCACGAGGTTTCAGGTCAGATTGTAGCCTTAGGTGAATATGTAAAGGATCTTAAGATCGGTCAGAAGGTAATCATTGAGCCTCAGGTATTCTGTGGCAGATGCTATCCATGTCTTCACGGCAAGTACAACCTGTGCGAAAAACTGAAGGTTATGGGCTTCCAGACCACCGGTACTGCAAGTGAGTTCTTTGCTGTTGATTCAAGCAAAATCACTCCAATTCCAGAGGAGATGACCTACTCAGAGGGCGCAATGATGGAGCCTCTGGCTGTAACCGTACATGCAGCTAAAAGATTCCCTGACTTAAAGGGCGCAAAGGCTGTTGTTCTAGGCTGCGGCCCTATCGGAATTCTGCTGATTCAGTCTCTTAAGGCATTAGGCGCAAAGGAAGTCTTTGCAACTGATATCTCTGACGGCAGACTGGCTCTTGCAAAGGAATTAGGTGCTGATTATGTAGTCAACACCATGAAGGATGACTACGCAAAGGCTCTGGTTGAAGCTTTCGGTCCTGATAAGGCTGACGTTATCTACGAGTGTGCAGGCACTGATATCACCATGGATCAGGCTATTCAGAATGCAAGAAAAGGCAGCACCATCATTTTAGTTGCTGTATTCGGCAAGAAGGCAAATGTTGATCTGGCAAAGCTGAACGATTCAGAGCTGGATCTGAATACCTCAATGATGTACCGTCACGAGGATTTCGTTGATGCAATCAGATTCGTAAACGAAGGCAAGATTAAGCTGAAGCCTCTTCAGAGTGCCAAGTTCGCTTTTGCTGATTACAATAAGGCTTACGAGTATATTGATAACAACCGCGAAAGCACCATGAAAGTCTTAATTGATGTTGATCCATCTGAAGAATAAGGAACTGGCATCATGAAACTTTCATACGCTACGCTTGATAATAAGGATTTCTGGGAGTCAAAGGGAGTAAAGCTCCCTTCCTATGACGTCAGAGAGACTGCCCGTAAGACAGTTGCATCTCCACGCTGGGTACATTTCGGTATCGGTAACATCTTCAGAATCTTCATCGGAGGCATTGCCGATAAGCTTATATCAGAAAAGCTTCTGGACAGAGGTATCACCTGCGTTGAAACCTTTGATTATGATGTTGTAGACAAGATTTACAAGCCTTTTGACAATCTTGTTCTGGCAGCAACACTTCATCAGGACGGCAGAAGAGATTTCAGCATTCTGGGGTCACTGTGTGAAGCTTTAAAGGCTGATACCAGAGACAGTTCTGCAATGAAACGTCTTGAGGAAATCTTCTGCAATAAGGAACTGCAGCTTGTCAGCTTTACCATCACCGAAAAGGGATATGCCCTCAAGGGAGCTGACGGTAATTATCTGCCATACGTTAAAAACGATATTGAAAACGGCCCGGATAAATGTGTCGGAGCAATGGCAATTGTAACTTCAATGCTTTACAGACGCTTCAAAGCTGGTGCCACACCTCTTGCCCTGGTTTCAATGGACAATGTTTCACAGAATGGAAAGAAGCTTCGTGAAAGTGTTCTGGAAATGACAGAAAAATGGATAGAAAAGGGATTTTTAGATAAAGAGTTCCTGTCCTATGTCTCAGATGAGAAGAAGGTATCCTTCCTCTGGTCAATGATTGATAAAATCACCCCTCGTCCAGGTGAGGCTCTGTCAAAGGATCTGAAGGATATGGGTATTGAGGATATGGATGTTCTGGTTACTTCCAAGAAGACCTATATTGCTCCATTTGTAAATGCGGAAGCACCTCAGTATCTTGTAATAGAAGATTCATTCCCTAACGGCAGACCACCTTTTGAAAAGGCAGGAGTCTTCATGACTGACAGAGAGACTGTCAATAAATCAGAACGCATGAAGGTTACAGTCTGTCTGAATCCGATTCATACCGCGCTCTGCACTTACGACTGTCTTTTAGGCTATACCTTCTTTGCTGACGGAATGAAGGATCCTGAACTATCAAAGCTTGCAAAGCAGCTGGGATACGTCGAAGGACTCCCTGTAGTTGAAGATCCTAAGATTCTTTCTCCAAAAGCATTTTTGGACGAGGTTCTGAATGTAAGATTCCCTAATGCCTATATGGGAGACACCTCAGCCCGAATTGCAGTTGATATTTCTCAGATGGTAGGCATCCGTTTTGGACATACAATTAAAGAACATATCAAGACTGACGGTACAGATAAGCTGGTTGCTCTGCCTCTGGCTATCGCAGGCTGGTTAAGATATCTGCTTGCACTGGATGATAAGGGTAAAAAGTTCGAATTATCACCAGATCCTATGCTAAATGAGCTTACTGATCTGCTATCTGATGTCAGACTGGGTGATCCAGATTCGGTTAAAGATCATCTAAAGCCTATTCTTTCAAATAAGAATATATTTGGATTGGATTTGTACAGCACAGATCTTGGAAATAAGGTCGAGACCATGGTTAAGGAATTGATCGAAGGACAGGGTGCTGTTCGCAATACACTGAAAAAATACCTCTCTTAATCAAAACTACTATATTTCAGTAACCTCCTCATTTAAGGAGCTTTTAAAGCTCCTTATTTTTTTGACTTTTCCTTCTTCTTAAGAGATTTTTTCAGCATTTTT
>JAZRAY010000152.1:0-2541 GCA_045634805.1 Succinivibrio sp.
CCTTCCTTAAGAGCGTCCTGATATATTCTGTATCCAAGTCTTAAAGAAGACGGGAATCTCTCATTTGTAGTCTTATCCTTTACGATTTCCATAACATTGATAAGACCGATACTTCTTACCTGACCAACATTTTCAAGTGAAGAGAATCTCTGGGCAAAAGAGTTTCTTAACCACTGAGCGGTTTCACATGCTTTTTCAATGATATGGTCTCGTTTTAGGATTCTGATAACACTGAGAGCACAGGCACACGCTAAAGGATTACCTGCATAGGTATGGGAGTGAAGAAAAGCCTTCCCCTCAGAGTATTCACCTAAAAATGCATCATAAACCTGATCTGTTACACCAACTACAGACATAGGCATGTAACCTCCGGTAAGAGCCTTAGACATACACATCAGATCAGGTGTTATTCCAGCATGATCACAGGCAAACCATTTACCAGTTCGTCCAAATCCGGTAGCAATCTCATCTGCAATTAAAAGCACGCCATGCTTTTTGCAAAGGTCACTCAGAAACTTAAGGTATTCGGCAGGATAAATTCTCATTCCTCCGGCGCCCTGAAGCAGAGGCTCAACAATCAGAGCACAGAGTTCAGAACCATGCTCTTTAAAAACCTTCTCTGCTCTCTCCATGCATTTATGAGGATAATCCTCAGGATGTAAAAACAGATCGGGAGCTTCAATATGGATGTTATCCATCATCATTGGCTTATACATCAGATTATATAAATCCATGCTGCCAACTGATAAAGCTCCAATTGTTTCGCCATGATAGCCTTCTGACAGACATGCAAATCTTCGTCTTTTTGTCTGACCAATCTGCTGCTGGTACTGAAAAGCGATCTTCAGTGCCATTTCTACAGAAGATGAGCCGTTGTCACCGTAGTTAAAGTGCGTAATCCCCTTTGGAACGATACTTAACAGTTCCTGTGTCAGCTCTACAACCCAAGGATGAGTGAAATTAGCAAAGATTACATGCTCGAGAGTTTTAGCCTGTTTTGACAGTGCGTCTGATATTTCATCATTGCAGTGACCTAAAAGATTACACCACCACGAACTGATAATATCCAGTATTTCATTACCGTCCTGAGTAAAAAGATAGCAGCCTTTACCTCTTACTACCGGAATAGGAGGAAAAGACTCATAATCCTTCATCTGGGCAGCTGGATGCCAGATATGTTTTACATCAAAATCAATTAAATTCTCTTTAGCATTCATCGAAATACTCTTCCATGTTCTTATAGCGTAAACTCAAATTACTCTCACCCTTTCCCAAGGTTGCAATAACTTTAATACCGGAGATTTCTTCAATCATCTTTAGATTATCGGTATGCATTAAGGAATTACTATCAAAGTTGTTAAGAATTACGCCTTTCACATTTACACTGTTTTGCAGGAGATAGCTAATGGTTAGAACAGTATGGTTGATTGTACCTAGTCCTGCATCTGCAACTACGACAGCATTCAGTTTTAAAGTCTTGAGAATATCAAGATACATGAGATGACAGTCTTTCTCCCAGACAACAGGACAGATAATTCCTCCAGCCCCTTCCGAGAGAACATAATCATAGTTTGCTCTTAATGAATCAAAATCTGAGACAATTCTATCCAGACTGGCAAAACGGTTCTCACCTCTTGCTGCTAAGTGAGGAGATAATGGTTTTTCATATAGATAGGAAAGAAGTGATTCAGTATTCTGTTTTATGCCAGAAGAATCTCTAACATAACCTGCATCAGAATGTTCTATACAGTCTGAGCCACTCACAGCAGCTTTGTAATAAGCCAGGGATAAATTCTTTTTGGTAAGTTCTCTAGCTATAGCCGCACTTACATAGGTCTTACCGATATCAGTACCGGTACCAGTTACAAATAATCCTCTCATGATTAATCCTCTATCATATTGAAGATTATTCTAACATATTGAATCGATGAGGAATCTTATATAATCAGACAACAAAAATCCTCTGAGATTTAGTCCCAGAGGATTTCATAAGTTAAACCGATTTTACTTAAAATCAGACATCAGCTGGTGCACCTTCAACAGGATTCTTACCAAACTTCAGGAAGCTTACGAAGCAGATTACAGCAACAACAACACCAATGATGTTTGAAGTTGTAATATCTAAGCCGAAGCCCATTGACTTCTCAAAGCAGATATAGCTTACAGATACAACGGTAATGAAGCATGCAGGAAGTGTGCAGATCCAGTGGAACTTACCCTTTCTGTACAGATAGGTTGCTGCAGCCCATAGACAGATACCTGCCAGAGTCTGATTTGAGAAACCGAAGTATCTCCAGATGATGTTGAAATCAATCTGAGATAAGGCAATACCAATCAGGAATACAGGGATTGCAATTACAAGTCTCTTCATAGGCTGGATCTGTGGCAGATGAATAACGTCAGCAATGGTTAAACGGGCAGCTCTGAATGCGGTATCACCTGAGGTAACAGGTAGGATAACCACACCAAGAATTGCCAGAAGACCACCTACACCACCTAATAAGGCAACGCAGGAATCATTAACCACAACAGCAGGACCAC
>JAZRAY010000153.1:0-5678 GCA_045634805.1 Succinivibrio sp.
AATGTCAAATTCAGAAATTATCGTAAACAAAGGTTTAGCCCAGATGTTAAAGGGCGGAGTGATTATGGATGTAACCACTCCTGAGCAGGCGAGAATCGCAGAAAAAGCAGGTGCATGTGCAGTTATGGCTTTAGAGAGAATCCCTGCTGATATCCGTGCTGCAGGTGGTATCTCAAGAATGAGTGATCCAAAGATGATCAAGGGAATTCAGGATGCTGTAAGTATTCCTGTAATGGCAAAGTGCCGTATCGGACACTTCGTAGAGGCTCAGATCCTTGAGGCTATCGAGATTGACTATATTGATGAGTCAGAGGTTCTAACTCCAGCTGATGATATCTATCATATCGACAAGACCAAGTTTAAGGTTCCATTCGTATGCGGTGCAAGAGATTTAGGAGAAGCTCTAAGACGTATCAGTGAAGGCGCTTCAATGATCAGAACCAAAGGTGAGCCTGGCACCGGTGATGTGGTTCAGGCTGTACGTCACCTAAGAAAGATTCAGTCACAGATAAGAAAGGTTGTGTCTCTAAGCGAAGATGAGCTGTATGAGGAGGCCAAGAATCTTCAGGTTCCATACGATCTGGCTTTATACGTACACAAAAACGGAAAACTTCCTGTAGTTAACTTTGCGGCAGGCGGTGTTGCAACTCCAGCTGATGCAGCTCTGATGATGCAGTTAGGTGCTGAAGGTGTATTCGTAGGTTCCGGTATCTTCAAATCTGGTGATCCTGAAAAGAGAGCATCTGCAATTGTTCAGGCTGTAACCAACTACACCGATGCCAAGCTGATTGCTTCCCTGTCAGAGGATCTTGGTGAGGCTATGGTTGGAATCAATGAACACGAAATCAAGCTGATTATGGAAGAGCGAGGCAAGTAAGATGAAGATTGGAGTTCTCGCTGTTCAGGGAGCCTTTATTGAACATGAAAGAATGATTCAATCCCTTGGTGCTGAGACTATCGAGATTCGACAGAAAAATGATCTCAGAGATCTTGATGGTGTAATTCTCCCTGGTGGTGAGAGTACTGTACAGT
The DNA here is from genome assembly GCA_045634805.1 of Succinivibrio sp. GTDB lineage: Bacteria > Pseudomonadota > Gammaproteobacteria > Enterobacterales > Succinivibrionaceae > Succinivibrio. Next base: position 1,033 of record JAZRAY010000153.1, read on the forward strand.
CTCTGCTTTTAGATAAGCTTCAGATGAAACAGACTCTTAAAGAGATGATAGAAGATGGACTCCCTACCCTTGCAACCTGCGCGGGACTGATTCTGCTTGCAAAGAATATAGATAACGCTCCACAAAGTCATCTTGCAACACTGCCAGTAAGTGTAAAACGCAATGCCTTTGGTCGTCAGCTTGCAAGCTTTGTAACAAAACAGAATGTAGGTTCAATCGCTGATTATCCTGAGGTGTTTATCAGAGCACCTTACATCTCCGGCACACAGGCAGGAGTGGAGACTCTATGTGTTCATGAGGATAAGATTGTTGGAGTGAAATATAAAAATCAGATTGGACTTGCTTTCCATCCTGAGCTTACTGATGATTCAAGAATTCATCAGAAGTTTCTAGAAATGATTTAAGCTCATTAAAACTTACTCTGACTATAACTCAAAGCCTGCGGATATCTCTCCGTAGGCTTTTTTATCAATTTTATAAAGATGATAATAAATTACTAATTAGTAATTATTCTCAATAAAAATCTATTTTACATAAAAATCCAGCTATATAATTCTCATCGTTGAGAGCAACATTTTGCACATATCCGTGAATGTTGCTTCCTAGGAAGGTGCTCTCAATCATCTTGAAGATTCCTATGCAGTTGTTTTTTCAATTTGCAATTGTTGGTATCTGGCAATCCCCATCATACTTGTCAGATACCTTTTTTTTGATTATTCCAGTTATACAAATTTTCATGAAATCGTATTATCCTTTATACAAAAGTCTTTTCATAATTATTCTCATGTTTCTACTATGGTGTTTCTAACCTACTGAAAACAAACGTGATGTTTGTGAAAAAACTAAACACGAATCCCCTGCTATCAGCCTCAATGCGCCATCATCAGCCTTCCCATGTGCTATAATGCATGTGATTACGTAAAATTTGAGGCAATAAAGTGAGTACAGAAATTACAGAATTAGAACCAAAATCAGTTTGGAAACATTTTTCAGAATTAAACAAGATTCCTCGTCCATCATCTCATGAGCAGAACGCAGCCAAGTACATTGTTGATTTTGCAAAAAAGAATGGATTTAAAGTTGAGACTGATGCTGTAGGTAACGTTATCATTGACGTACCAGCAAGTGAAGATAAGAAAAATGCTCCTACCGTAATTCTGCAGGGCCATATGGACATGGTTCCGGTTGCAGCTGAAGGTTATGATTTTGACTTTTTAAAGGATCCTATTCAGAGCTACGTTGACGGTGATTTCGTTAAGGCTAAGAATACCACTTTAGGTGCTGATAACGGTATTGCTATCGCCATGGCTCTTGCCATGTTTGAGGATAAGACTCTATCACACGGCCCACTTCGTGCAATCTTCACTGTTGAAGAAGAAACTACCATGAAGGGCGCATCAAATCTTGATGCAAAATATCTTGATGCAACCTATCTTATTAACCTTGATTCTGAGGAAAACGGCTTTTTATATGTAAACTGTGCCGGCTCTCAGGATATTGATATCAGATTCAATATCTCAAAGATTATCCCTGAGGCAACCAGTGCACTTACCATCAGACTGTCTAATCTTTCTGGCGGACATTCAGGCTGTGATATCCACGTTGGAAATGCCAATGCTATCAAGGTAATGGCAACCATTATTGATGATCTGAGCGATGAATATGATCTGTTCATTCAGGACTTCACAGGTGGAACCGTAAGAAACTCAATTCCAGCAAAGGCAAGTGTAACTATTGCTGTACCTCAGGAAGAGACAGAAGAGATTAAAAAGAGCATCTCAAGAATCTTTGAGACTCATAAGGCTTTATACTCAAAGACTGATCCTCAGATGAAGCTTGAGATTACTGAGGCTACTGTTTCAAAGGCTTTAGGCTATGCCCAGACTCAGGATCTGATTCATCTTTTAAGAGCACTTCCAAGCGGCATCGTTCGTATGTCAAAGGAATTCTCTCCAGTTGTTGAAACCTCAATCAACCTTTCAATGGTAAAGACCTTCGAGGATGAAATTGTAATCGAAATGATGCCTCGTTCTCTTGAAGATGCAGGTCTTGCACAGATTGTTGAGGATGTCCGTTCATGCTGCTACCTTCTGGATAATGTTGAGGTAGAAACCAAGAATCTGCATCACTGCTGGTCTTCACCAAGCCATAACCGCCTGATTGACGTGCTAAATATGTGCTACAGAGAGGTTAGCGGTAATGAGTTTAAGATTACTGCAATGCATGCAGGAGTTGAATGTGCTCAGTTTGCAATCCTGAACAAGGATCTGCAGCTAATCTCAGTCGGCCCAACCATCCTGAATCCACACAGTCCTCAGGAAAGAGTTGATATCAAGGGCGTAGAGCAGATGTATGTAACAGTTTGTCGTGCTTTAGCTATGCTATAGAAAAAGTTTTCACATAAGGAAGTATCACATGCGTCAGAACACAAGTTCTCAGAGAGCCTCTCTTCCATTCCAGTGTTTTCACACCTGTACTGCACCTGGTGTGGATGCATCCAATGCAGAGCTGTTTGTAAGAGGTGTAAACCATAGCAGACTTAAGATCTGGATTGTAAGCTTTTCCCAGAATGAAGACGTAAAGAATCCAATGACCTATTCAGGTTCCTATTCTGGAATCCATAGATTCGTTGCTCCTCTTAATGCAGATAAGAGCCGTAACCTTATTACATATTACTTTAAGATTATGCTTTCAAATAAGGACGGCGAACCTGTTGATGTTGTGTGGTACAGTTCCCTGGGAATGTCCAGAGAACCTCCTTTAAGACAGCACTGCTATGTGATTGAGCTTTTCAATACCCATCCACAGTGGGCAATGGACAGTGTAATCTATCAGATTTACCCAGATAAGTTTGCAGCATCATCAGGAAACTTCTCTGTTGATGGCACCAAGGTTAATCCAGAATCACCTGTTAGATTAAAGGATTTTGAGTTTGTTAATCTTGATGAAACACACTGCGGCGGTGATCTGGACGGTGTTGCAACCATGCTTCCTTATATCAGAGGTCTAGGCTGCGATACCATTTATCTAACCCCTATTTTCAAGGCACCTTCAGTACATAAATACGATACTGAAGACTATGATGTGGTAGATACCCACTTTGGCGGCAATGGCGCTTTAAAGAGATTAAGAACCGTAGCCTTAGGCTATGAGATGAAGATTCTGCTTCACGGTACCTTCAATCATACCGGCGATTCAAACCCATGGTTTGACCGTCAAGAGAAGACCGGTAAAGGAGCTCTTCGTCATAAGGATTCCCCTTACAGAGAAATCTATACTTTCAACTCTGAAGGTGAAGCCTATGTGTCTGACTACAAGGCCAACTATCCAAAGCTTGACTACTCAAGCTATCTGACCAGACACCTTATCTACGAGGGAGAGAACTCCGTTGTAAAGAAGTGGACCCGCGCTCCATACGGAATCGACGGCTGGGTTATTGATGATGCCAACCAGATCGGTGACAACGGCAATGCCCGTAATAACGTTGAGAGACTGTCTGCAATCTGCAGCAGTGCCAGAGAGTCACATCTGGACTGTCTGATGCTGGGACACTTCGGAACCGATCCAAGATATGCCCTATGCTCTGAAGGCAATGTTGACGGTACCATCAACTACACAGGATTTATAAGTCCAATCCGTTCCTTCTTCGGCGGTATCAACCTGAACGGTGATCCTACCCCATATACAGGCGAGGATTTAAGAAGAACCTGTGAGGAATTCGCTGTTGGTGTTTCTCAGCAGTTAAAGCTATGCCTTGTTAACCAGCTGGATAACAACAGTCTGCCTCGTTTCTACGATATTATCGGCGGAGACAAGCATTTATATCAGGCAGCTTTGGCATGTCTAGTAACCTGGCGTGGTATTCCTTGTATCTATCAGGGTGACGAGCTTGGTGATGTGATTGCCAAGTATGAAGTAGGCCCACGTTCAATGATTCCATTTAAGGCATTAAAGGATCATCATGCAAGCGTAAACTCAGCTGAAACCCAGACTGTGATTACCGAACTTACCGCACTGCGCAGATCAAATCCTGCATTCTCACGCGGTACCATGATCTTCATCAGTGCCGGCGGTGCTTATTTCGCCTATATGCGTCTTTACAAGGACAGATTCAGTATCGTACTTGTAAATGCATCTCGTCAGCAGGTTAAGTTTGAACAGGGCTCAATTCTGTTCCCTCTATTAGCATCCATGTATATGCCTGAGGACTGCGGCAGTGACAATGCAGAAGATTCAGGTGAGGATCTGCTAATTCCTCTGTCAGGAAGAAACGTTCGTCGTTACGACCATGCAGAAGGTCTTGAAGGTCTATACGAGATGCTTGGAAGAGAAAAGCTTGCAGTATACAGCTACGGTGCAACCAGAACCTCTAAGGAATTTGAGGAGAAGTTCATCAAGGAGCTGATTGCAGGTAAGAATATGACTATTCCACCTCGTTCAACAGTTATTGTATCTAATCTTAAAAAGTAGTACTTAACTTTAAAAACGACAGAGAACGCGAGGATATACAATATTGAACATCCTCGTTTTATTTTTATAACAATATGTTTTTTTTAAATAACAAATGAGCCATCATGAAATTTTCTAAACAGCTGCTGATTGGTATGCTTTCAGTTCTACCTTTCACTTCATATGCTCAGACACAG
>JAZRAY010000154.1:0-4843 GCA_045634805.1 Succinivibrio sp.
CCCCCCATTCGAAATCAATGAGACTTAATTGACGATTCTCAAAAAATCCGTAAAGAGAAACTCCTGATTTCAAAGTTTTCACAAAGACAAAAATCTCTTTTAATAAGCTCAGTTATACTTTTCTTTGTACATTAGTAACTACTCACAGACTTTTAAGGAGGCGGAGGTTAATTAACATTACCTCAGATAATATGAAGCTAAAAGGATTACTGAAAACCATACTGCTAGGACTTTGTACCATAGCAGTTGCAAATGCAGATGAAACAACAGTCAAAACAGATATACAAGAGCGGCCTATGAACACATACACACAGATTACGCAGAATGAAGCCATGCAGATGATGACTAAAAACGATGGTCATATTATTCTGGATGTAAGACGACCTGATGAATACTCAATAGGACATATTCCTGGAGCTGTTCTGATCCCAAATGAAACCATCGGTACAACACCACCAGAAGAATTAAAGGATTTTGATCAGGTAATTCTTGTCTACTGCAGAAGTGGAAACAGAAGCAAACAGGCTGCATCTAAACTTGCTGCAATGGGATACTCACATATCTACGAGTTCGGCGGAATTAATACCTGGACAGGAGAGATTACACAGGATTAGGACATAGGTCAGCCTGACCTTAGCTCAACGAGTTAATTCTCTGATACAAAAAACAGGAGTATTACTATGAGAAGAAACATACTTATGAATCTTATGACACTTGGACTTTGCTCTATGTTCCTGCTTGCAGGCTGTACCTGTAAGCAAAGTCAGGAACAGAAATTAAGCTTTGATGAGCCACGTTACACCTCATCTCCTGAGTGGGTCAAGGCACTTGGAGAAAAGAACCAGGCTACGCAGCTTTTTGTAGTAGCGGGAGTTGGTAAGACTACAGCTTATGTTTCAATGCATGAGAAAAAAGCTGACGGTAGCTGGGTACAGATAACAAGTACTCCTGGTTTTATTGGCAAGTTAGGTCTTGGAAAAACAAAGGAAGGAGATGCCAGAACTCCTGTTGGTACCTTCCACTTCAACTATGCATTCGGAATAGCTGATGATCCTGGCTGCAAGGCTTTCACTTACAAAAAAGTGGACGATAATGACTACTGGTCAGGAGATTCAAGAGCAAACTATAAATACAATCAGATGGTAAGCATTAAGGAGTATCCAGATCTGAACAAGGAAGACAGCGAGCATTTAATCGATTACCTGTACCAGTATCAGTATGCTCTGAATGTGGATTACAACAAGGAAGGAATTGCCGGTCTAGGTTCTGCAATATTCCTGCATTGCGTTGGTGATAAGAAACCTTACACAGGTGGATGTATTGCAATTCCACATCGAAACATGCTCACTGTTATGCAGAATGTACGAAAGGATTGTGTAGTTGTAATAGATGAGCTTAAGAATCTGAGTCCAGAAACCTTTAAAGACTGGGGACTATAGCCCTTCCCTAAGGACTAAAGAAAAAAGCAGAGATCTTTTTTTAAGAAAAACTCTGCTTTTGTTTTGCTTTTCAATAAGGAAATCTTATCTTGAGGCTAAAGCTTCTGCCTCATCAATATCCTGTGTATCTGACAGCATTTTCTTTTTCTGAAAGTGCTGCATGGTACAGATAGATATCAGCACAAACAGACCAATCAGATCAGTTGTAATTCCAGGAACCATCATACATAGACCGCCTAAAGCCAGAATTACTCTGAATAAAGGCTTGATATGGAAGAACAGATATCCGTTAAGAGCTGCTGCCACACCAAAGATACCAATGAATGAGGTTATACAGATAAGAGCAATCTCCATAATCTGCAGACACTGAATCATAAATGGACTTGCATTTTCAATCTGCACAATAGGTTCAACATTTGAGAACAGCAGTGCTGGGTTGAAAGCAAAGATATATGGAACAATGAAAGCAGCAATAGCAATCTTGGTTGCATTGAAGGCAGTTCTCATTGGAGGTGCATTTGCAATTGCAGATCCTGCATATGCAGCCAGAGCAACTGGAGGAGTAATATCTGCAACAATACCAAAATAGAACACAAAGAAATGTGCACAGATAATTGGAATACCGATTGCTGGAGAGGTCAGAATAGGAGCACATACTGCAGCCATAATGCAGTAGTTTGCTGTGGTTGGAACACCCATACCCAGGATGATACAGCAGATCATGGTTAGAACCAGAGCTGGCAGTACGTAACCTGCAGATAAGTGAACAACCATAGCAATAAGCTCAGATGCAAGACCGGTAGTAGTAATACAGCCTGCAACCAGACCTGCCATAGCACATGCAACAGCAACGGTAATGGTGCTCTTGCCACCTGCCTCTAAAGCTTCAATAAACTTCTTAAATGATATTCTCTGATCTTTGTTGATGATACCAACCAAGATTGCTACACCGATAGATACGGTAGCAGAGAACTGCATGGTAAATACATTTGCAGAAACTAAAGATACCAGAACTACTAATGGAGCAAGAAGATACATTCTTGGAAGCAGTTCTCTGAACTTAGGCAGATTCTCACGTGAGATACCCTGCAGACCAAGCTTCTTAGCCTCTAAATGAACTGAAACATAGATACCTGCAAAATACAGAACTGCAGGCAGAATTGCCAGAACAGCAACCTGAATATAAGGTACGCCCATATACTCAGCCATCAGGAATGCTGCTGCACCCATGATTGGAGGCATAATCTGACCACCGGTTGAGGATGCTGCCTCAACAGCTCCGGCAAACTCAGGTCTGTAACCAGCCTTCTTCATCATAGGAATGGTAATAGAACCTGTGGTTACGGTATTACCAACAGAAGAGCCTGATACCATACCGCATAATGCAGATGAGATAACAGCTACCTTTGCAGGACCACCAGCTGATGCACCGGCGATGATATTTGCAAGGTCAATAAAGAATGCTGAAATTCCAGTTCTCTCCAGGAAAGCGCCAAAGATGATGAATACAACAATATACTTGGCACAGACATCAATTGGAGTACTTCTCAGACCATCACCTGTTGAATAGAAAAGATCATAAACAACCTTTCCGAAACGAACAGAGCATAAGGCATAAACCAGAAGAGCGCCTACTACGCATAGAATAGGAATACCAACACAGCGACGGCATAACTCCATCAGAGATAGAAGAGTCATAACCGCAAGAGAAATCATCAGATAATAATCAGGATTTCTTGGGCTTGTAACCTTAAGAGCCAGCTGAATGATTGATTCTGCATTGATTGCAAAATATACCAGTGGCACAACACCCATGAACATCAGTACGATATCGTACCAAGGAATGGAGTTGATATGAGATTTTGTATTCAGTCCGAAATTGATGTGGAATCTTGAATCATTCTCATCATCGTTTTCATCAAAATTATTTCTGCGTATTGGATAGTGCAGATAGCCGATTACAACTACCAGAGCGATAAAGATATTTAGTCTGACCTCTGGAATAGCGGTACTGAACATTGTTACGTAGATGCAGTACAGAGAAAATGCAGCACACAGAAGTGTAATCACCTGAGAAGGCAATCCTGTCCAAATTCTCTGATTACTAGCTCTATCGTATTTTTTTACAACAGATGAAACATCTAATGCTGAAGGGGTCTCCTCCAGCTTAGTAAAGTTTGCATCCATATATGTTGATTTTTCTGTCATCATCGTATTCCCATCTTTTTATTTATACATCATTCTGAATTTACTAGAGAAAACTTAAGTTTTCTCTAGTCTTATGATGTATGGGTTTACTTACCTTTAACAGTAATGCCCTTCTCCTTGAAGAACTTAACTGCACCCTTGTGGTAAGGAACTGCTTCGTATGATGCAGCAAACTTGATGTCTAACTCGTTGCCCTTGGCATGAGCTGCCTTGATCTCATCTAAGTGGTTGTATACACCGGTCAGGAAGTTGTAAACATCGTTCTCGCTTACTTCATCCTGAGCAATTACAACTGCACCAACAGCTACAGTTGCTACGTCAGCAGAGGTACCGTATACATCTTTCTTGATGGTGTATGCGCTGTAGTATGGTGATTCCTTGATTAGAGCATCAACGTGCTGCTTATCAAGACTTACTAGACGAACTTCCTTTGAAGTTGATAAAGAGGTAATTGCTGTGGTAGGAGCACCAGCAACAATGAAGGCTGCATCAATCTTGCCGTCCTTTAGTGCATCAACACTGTCACCGAATGACTGATAGGTTGGCTTGATATCCTTTTCAACATCAAGACCGTAAGCCTTTAATACGTCAACAGCATTGAAGAAAACACCTGAACCTGCAGCACCGACTGAGACATTCTTGCCCTTCAGATCAGCAACAGTCTTGATTGCTGGATCAAGGGTAACAATCTGAACCTGTTCCATGTACAGGTTAGCAACAGTTGAGAAGTTATCAATCTTCTCCTTGAATAGTCTGGTTCCGTTGTATGCGTATGCGCCAACGTCTGTCTGTACGAAGCCTAACTGAGCATCACCGTCAAGCATAGCCTCAATATTGGCAGCTGAACCACCTGAGGTAATCGCAGTAACAGAGGTGCTGGTATTCTCACCTACTTTACCTGCCAAAACACCACCAAAACCGTAGTATGTACCCTGGGCACCACCTGTTGAAAAAATCAGTTTTGAACCATCAGGCATGCCATCAGCATTTACGTTAGTGCAGAATGCAGCTGCCAGCACTGCGGCTGAAAATAGTCTTACAAATTTTTTCATGACAAAGTCCCCTTATTTTCCTAAGAACAGATCTTTTATATAGGTAGATCCGTCAAACCCAGATATCAGTATCAGAATTTATCTGATCAAATTTTTATCACAGTGTTAAATTTGTAGTCAACAAAAGCGAATTTTGTTTATTTT
>JAZRAY010000155.1:0-1692 GCA_045634805.1 Succinivibrio sp.
TCCGACTTTGGTATGACCCAGTATCTGAGAACCAAATCAGATGCTAAAACAAAGTCTGTTATCAAGATTTAGCAAGTGTATGTGTGATAGAAAAACTAGGAGTAAAATCCGGTTCTTCCGATAATCTGTGGAACGCCCTGATTTGAATATAATAAAATTCATCAGGGCTTTCTTCTATCCGATTGACGGGAATGGAGTAAACTTTCCTCTGAACGCACTTCTAATCCTTAAAAAGAAATAATCTAAATCCCTGTAACCATAGGCAACACGCTTTAGAACCTTAATCTTATTGTTTATTCCTTCAAGAACACTTGTCCTGATATGGTAGACACCTGAATTAGTTATTCCATCTCTGTAGTGATCATTCTGACTCTTTGCGAATTTCATAATCTCATCAACACCAGAGGACATTGCCAGCCTAACCCATTCATCCCAAAGGCGTTCTGCAGCTGCCTTTGAGTTAGCGTCATACACTTCAGGTAATAGCTCTTTAAGTTCATTGGCCTTGTTCAGTTCACTGTAGTAACTGAGGATAGAATCAAGCCTGATTTTCTTTTCTTCAGACAAGTGAGAATTACGTGTAAGCAGAAGGAATCTGGAGCCTTTAAGCAGCTGATATCCAGCCTCATCTCCATTGTCTCTGTAATAATTTGAAAGTCTTATTCTGATAGCACTGATGACAAGCCTTCCGAAGTTATAAACCATATGGAATAAGTCATATACGATAAGTGCCTTAGAGCAGTATCTGTTTACAAGCGAGGCGAAGCCGGCATTCTGATCCATGGCTACAGCTTTAATCTGCTGACAGCCTATCTTTCCGCACAGCTCAAAGAATCTGCTGACCTCCGTATTTGATTTGCCTTCACAAACCCAGATAACACGTCTGGTAACTAAGTCTGCGACAACTGTACCGTACTTTTGACCTTTCTTGGTAGCAAACTCATCAATAGCCAAAAACTCAGCATTTCCAAGAGAGAATGATATGGTATTCTGCAGATATCTCTTATGAATATTCTTGCAGACATCCCAGGATAATCCCGTCCTTTTGGATGTATCCTTGATTGAGCCTGCCATCTCTAAATCATCTATAACAGCCTCTTCTGCTCTCTTTGTAACTCTGAAGGAATCTGATAGGAACGGGATGTCTTCAGTGGCGTATTTGCTCTCGCAGTAATTGCATTTGATTGTACGGTAGGTAATTACAAGAGTAACGAAGCATCCTAGCAGCTTTTCATCTTTAATGACTCTCTTCCTGTATTCATGTACAACTACGTTATGACTTCCGCAATGAGGACAGACTGGAGGTTCTTTAGGTTCTAACTGGATAGTAATATCCTTGTCAGACACCTCAGAAAAAGAAATATTTGTAATATTGAAGCCAGGAAAGAAGTTTTCAGATAAAAAATCAGATACAATACAAGTCATGGGCGTTGTCCTTCTTAGGTGTTGTTGTGTTTTTTTTATCTTAAGAGGAAAACGCCCTTTTTGTTTAATTTATTTGATAATATTCACTAGAAGTTTTTAACAAGCCACACTTTTACGGAAGAACCTAAAAAAATATCCATCGATTCAGATTGAAAAAAGAGTCGATGTTTTTTTTGTATTCAGAAATCTTACTCTCTGTGTCTTCTATCGTGCTTTCTGTAGAATTCTGCCTTATCAGCATACATCTTTTTATCTGCACTCTTCATG
>JAZRAY010000156.1:0-1946 GCA_045634805.1 Succinivibrio sp.
AGATTGTCTGCAACGGAACCAATTCTCATCTTGCAATCATTGATACCAGATTCTGTGCCATCTCTGCAAAGGGAGCTCAGGAGCTTTTAGCTGACATCGGTATTCATGTAAGAATTGCAAATGTTCTGACATCCGATCCTAAGATTAAGTTTGAGGCAGTACGCTTCTCAACTCTGCCTGCAACTACCCGCGGTATGAAACCAAAACAGATGGAGCAGATCGGTGAGGCTATCGGTAAGTTCCTGGCTAAACCTGATGAGGATAACTCAAAGGCTCTAATGCATCTTGTTGCAACCATTACCGCAGGACTTCCTGCTCTGGACAGAAAGTATCTTGATAAGTCAGTTGCAGCTGTGATTACCGACGAATAGTAAGGTTATCGGCAGTATTTTTTGAAAAAGCGTGGCTGTGGTATAGTATCATTAAGCCGCGTTTTTTTATTTTATATACTTGTTTATGACTGAATTTGCAAAATTTACACCTGCCGACAGATTCTCTGTCGCACCTATGATTGATGTCACCACTCCAACCTTCAGAGCCATAGCCAGACTGTTTTCAAAAAAAGCTATGCTTTATACAGAAATGATTGCGGCAAATGCAATTGTTCATGGCAAGGAATACTTAATAGAGCATGATGCTGATTTTATCAATCCATGTACTCTGCAGCTGGGCGGATCTGATCCAAAGGTTCTCTCTGATGCCTGCAGAATTGCCTCAAAATTTGGTTACAGTGCCATCAATTTAAACGCAGGCTGTCCATCAGATAAGGTTCAGTCAGGATCATTCGGTGCAATTTTAATGAAAACACCTGATGTGATTACAGACTGTCTTAAGGCAATGCAGGATGCATCAGATGTCCCTGTAACTGTAAAAACCAGAATCGGTGTTGATGACCTTGATGATTTTGACTACACCTTAAAGATTGTGGATTCAGTATATAAGACCGGATGTCGACATATTATTCTGCATGCAAGAAAAGCCTGGCTTAACGGTTTATCTCCAAAGGAGAACAGAACCATTCCTCCTTTAGACTATGAAAGGGTGTTCTCTCTAAAGGATCATTTTCCTGATCTTGCAATCACCATCAACGGTGGAATTAAGACTATTGATGAGTGTAATGATATGCTCAAAAAGGTTGAAGGTGTGATGCTTGGCAGGGCATGTATGGATGATCCCTATATTCTTGCCTCTGTTGATAATAGAATATATAACGATGGTTCTAAAATACTTTCTCGCGATGAGTGTTTTGAGAAGGTTGTGGAATACGCTGAGAAATATGTTTCAGAGGGCAGAAAGCTTCATCATCTTGGCAACCATATTATAAATATGTTCAACGGCTGCAAGGGTGCCAGAAGATTTCGAAACTATCTCTCCTGTCATATGCATGAGCTTGGAGCCGGTCCTGAAGTTTTAGTTCAGGCATACAATAAAATGAAAGAGGCTTAAGGAGTTTTTAATGGAACTTACAATCAAGTCTACGGTTAATCTTAATAATGATGTAAAGATGCCTCTTTTAGGCCTTAGAGCCTATAAGGTCAAAGGAGAAGAGGCCTATAACGCTGTTAAATGGGCGCTTGAGGCAGGCTACAGACTTATTGATACAGCCAGAATCTACTGTAATGAGAAGGCTGTAGGCAGAGCCATCAGAGACTCCGGCATAAGACGTGATGAGATTTTCGTTACCACAAAACTTTGGATTACCGATTTTGATGATCCAAGAGCAGCTCTTTTAGAATCCCTTAACCGTCTGGGACTTGATTATGTTGACCTCTACCTTATCCACTGGCCTAAGGAAGGCTATGAGAATGCCTATCTGGAACTTGAAAAGCTACAGAAGGAAGGCTTATGCAGAGCCATCGGTGTTGCCAACTTCAAGCCTCATCATATTGAAAGTCTAAAGGCTCATGGCGCAACTGTAGTGCCTCAGGTAAATCAGACCGAGATTC
>JAZRAY010000157.1:0-6021 GCA_045634805.1 Succinivibrio sp.
CCTTGAACTTGGTCTTGTCGATATGGTAGATATCATCGGCAGGAGTTAAAACCTCTGACTCATCAATATAGTCAATCTCAATAGCCTCCAGAATCTGGGCTTCTACAAAGTGACCGATGCGGCATTTTGCCATTACCGGAATACTTACTGCATCCTGAATTCCCTTGATCATCTTTGGATCACTCATTCTGGAGATACCGCCTGCGGCTCTGATATCTGCAGGGATCCTCTCTAAGGCCATAACTGCACAGGCTCCAGCCTTTTCCGCGATTCTTGCCTGCTCAGGTGTGGTTACATCCATAATCACACCTCCCTTTAACATCTGAGCTAAACCTTTGTTTACGATAATTTCTGAATTTGACATTTTTTTTCTCCTTGATTTTTCTTTATCAGAAATTATATAGTTATCTGGTATTATATAAATCTCCAGAATAATAATGTTTTAGATGTCAGATTTGAGGTGCTGCATGTTAACCTACGTATTTGAGAACAACGCTGTTCCAATGTATGAACAGCTTTATGAGTACCTTAAGAATGACATTACAAAGGGCGTTTTAAGGACTGACGAGAAACTTCCCTCAAAAAGAACCTTTGCCAGAAACAACGGGATCAGTACCATTACAGTTCAGAATGCATATAACCAGTTGCAGAGTGAAGGCTATATTTACTCTGTAAGTAAGAAGGGCTATTACGTTGCAAATCTGAGCGGCATCAGAAAACTCAGCTCAGATACAAAAATTTCTCTGGATATAAAACTTCCACCAGTAGCTTCTGCATGTGAAATCAATCTTTCAAACAACGATATTAAGCCCGAGAATTTTCCTTTTTCCGTATGGTCCAAGCTTTCAAGAGAGGTGATGTCACAAAAGAGCAGGGAAGTCTTAACAAGATCTCCAACCGGTGGCATTCATGAATTAAGAGAGGCAATTGCAGAACATCTTAAGGCCTTTCGAGGAATGCTCATTGACCCTAATCAGATTGTGGTTGGTGCAGGAACTGAGTATCTGTACGGACTTTTAATCCAGCTTTTAGGCAGTAATCGTAATTACTGTATTGAAAACCCAGGTTATAAAAAGCTTAAATCAATCTATTCTCAGTATGGCGCGAAATGTGTATTTGCTGATATCGACAGAAAGGGTATAACCGTTGAGGAGCTCAAAAGGGTAAAGGCTCAGATTGTTCATATAAGTCCAAACCATCATTTTCCTACAGGTCTTACCATGCCTGCCGACCGTCGCTACGAGATTCTGGGCTGGGCCAACGAAACTTCGGACAGATATATTATTGAGGATGATTATGACAGTGAATTCCGTTTAAGCGGAAAGATTCATCCTACACTGTTCAGTATTGATGGCTGTGAAAAGGTTATTTACATGAATACCTTTTCTAAGACTCTGACTCCTACTATCCGTATCAGCTATATGGTTCTGCCCATTGAGCTTGCCAATCGCTTCTACCGTGAACTGTCATTCTATTCCTGTACTGTTTCTAATTTTGAGCAGTACACTCTGTCACTTTTTATAGGCAGAGGGTATTTTGAAAAGCATATCAACAGAATGCGTCTTTACTATATGCGCAGGAGAAGAGAGGTAATTGAACTTCTGGAAAAAAGTCCTCTTAACGATATGGCCGAGCTCATAGAGAATGAATCTGGTCTTCATTTTCTGATGAAGCTTAAAACTGATATTGCTGATGAGACTATTAAAAAAGAGCTGCTAGAGAGAAAGATAAAAATCTCTCCTTTATCTGACTACTATATGTCAGATACCGCTGTACCACATAACTTTGTTATCAACTATTCCTGTCTTGATACAAAAAAGCTCTCAAAAGTATTTTCTGAAATATACGATTTAATCAGAGAAAGGACATAAAATCAAAAGGCGATGACCAAAGAATGGCATCGCCTCTGACAGATATAACCTCTTTATCAGACTTCAAGCATCTGTATAGATGATCTTGAAGAGTTTACAGAGAAGGAGTCATCAGAGTCTAAGTCGATCACAGATGAATCCTCAGACTCTTCTAATACCTCCTCTTCAACAGGAAGGGTTACGCGATAAGCTCTGGTTGTAGCCATGAGAAAATCATGCAGAGCATCCACAACCTCATTGTCAGGAGAATTCTCGTCCACGGTATGAAGTTTCTGCCATGCACTTTCAAGCTTTTCCTTTAAAACAGGATCGTGAGCGCATAACTCCTTGGCCTGAATGTAGGTCTGCAGAGTCTTATCATCAATGAGAGACCAATAATTATCCTTGATAGGTTTGATGTTTCTTGAAATATAATTCTTAAGAGACTCGCTATTCTCAATTGTCTTAACTGTGGAATTGGCAAGCATAAAGCTCTCTGTTAAAGACAGCAGACAATTCATTGTAGGCTTGACCAGTATACCGTGATCATTTAAGGACTCAGTTACGGTGTACTTAACATCTAGGCCCACACCAAGACCTACACCTAAAGGATCGATATTGACACCTAAGGATGAACTCTTGTTGGTTGAAACAGAAACTGATTCCATCTCACCGTTGATATAATTGAACTTAACCGTTCTGGTTCTTTCTGATTCTGACAGTGAGGAGGTTCCCTTTACAATTGCAACCGCCTGATGGGCAATCTCAAGAGCTGTCTCAGGATGTTTTGCAGCCCATGCAACAACTTTGAGTACCGTTTCGAAGGCGGCTCCAGCATTTTTCTGAATGTAATCCAGAATCTTATCAACATTACCCGGCACAGACAGATAACTTATAACCGCCTGTTTTACCGATTCCTTAGCTCCGGCGATAAGCGTATTGACAATCATCTTGGAGGCTGCGCTCTTGCCTGCTTCCTTAAGAGCTTCAGTGCCAGAATCCATTAGACTGCCTTCAAGAGTAACCTCCTCCTGATTCTCAGGTGGCTGTCCATTATTTGCCTGAATCTTTATCGCATAATCAATAATCGCTCTGAATGGAGTGGTGTTGGTAACAACCAGAGAATGACTTGTTTTTACATCATTCTCCCATGGTCTGATATCTGGGCTTGAAGGAGATGGTTTTTCTGATGTAAAGACATACTGATAGGATGAGTCTAATCCAATCTGATGGCGCATCTCTCCTACAGCGCCTTTTGCCACAGCCTTTGCAAAGACGTTGCCAATACCTTTGGTCATACCGTCGGTAACATCATTGAGTATCGATAACTTCACTTTAACCTGAGCGCTATTGCGGATCTTCGCAGGTTTTCCTCCAACGGTGCCTTCCATCAGATACTCACGGAAAATATCATGAGGGATCTTAACTGACGGTGAGGTCATTCGGGTTAGAAGTCTGTCTGCCTCTGCTCGTGATATAAGTCCTCTGCGGCAGCGAATTTCAACTGCAATCATCAGAGTTCTGATCATATTGGCTACTTTTGCCCATGACTCATCATGCAGTCTGCTGTCATTTTTCAGAGTGCCGATAATATCATCGAAAAGCTTTGCCAGATCCTTTTCGTCGCTTGGTATTTGCAGTTTTGTTACTCCATCAGGACCAGCTCTTAAAAGCTTTCTAAGTGCTTCTTCATTTTCTGCACTGGTAACAATTCTGGCAAAAGGAGTAAAAATCTTAGATTTAACCGCAAAATCACTCTGATGCTCTGCAGATGCATTTATATTCAGACTGCCGGTTAATCCTAAACCAATTCCAACGCCTGCCTGACCCTGGACATGGCCGGTCCAGCCTTTGCGTTCTGCTACAACCAGAGGATTTGCTCGTTTGGCAAGAATACCGTCTAAAGCATTTATAACACCACGGGTCTTTAAGCTATCCAGATATTCCCTGTTGGTCTGCATAACTTCGCCTGAGTGGCGACCGAGGAATCTGAAGAACTTAACACCCAGATTGCCGACTAGTTTTCCAAATGACTTTATTCGGCCGAGAATTGCATCACCAAGAGTTCTTGAGGTTGCAAGTTTGCAGCGGTCAATATCCAGCATCATGTCTTCAAGGGTAGGGTAGGTTCTGGTTACAAAGTGCGTTACCAGTCCTCCTGCTGAAGCTTCTGCCTTGACTCCTGTTTTTGCAGCCTCATTTCCAAACTTGGCTACGCCTTTTGCCTCAAGACCACCGCCGATTCTGAAGGTAACCTCTATAGGATGTCCTTTTCCCTTACAGTTGATGTCACCTGTAACCTTGAATCTGGCTCCTGCTCGAATTCCGGCAGTAACAGCATTAATACCGAGTCCGATAAAGGCTCCTAGTCCTGCTGTAAACTCTACAGTTCTCTGTCCTCCTTTTTCTGCATAAGGGGTGAGCATGGCTTTAAGTGCAGCATTCGAAGCCTGCTCCTTCTCAAATATACGGATCTGATCGTTGGTGCGATGGGAGATCTCCAGAGTCTGCTCCATTGTGGATTCCAGTGAAAAGTCATCTGGAAGCTTCAGCATCTCTGCACCTGGTTTCATCTGCTGAATCTTGTTATTTATCGATTCAAGCTTGCTTCTTATCTGCTGTTCCAGATTATTGACTTTATCAAAGTCCTGCTCGGTTACATGATCCTTTACGCCGAAGGTGAAGAAATTCTGAATGCCACGAAGCTTTCCTTCAAAGAAATCCATCTTCATGGTCTGAGGATTCTTGTTATTCATAATCTTCTGAGTTTCATAACGGAATACTCTCAGAGTCTTCTTCATGATTTTCAGATCAGCGATAGGATCGTTCTCTTCTGATGTGGATGAGAGTCCATTGGTAAGCTTTGCTCTTGCTGCCTTAAGATTTCTTATCTCATCCTTTAAAGCCGTAAGCTCTGTTAACAGTTCATCATTAGCCTGTGAATTCTGATTTGCGGCATTATCTTTTAGAAGCTGAGCAATTCCCAATGAAACCTTTTTATCAAGATCTTCCAGTACGGCCTTTCCACTTATGGTATTTTTAATATTATTAAAGGATTCCTTGGCAAGATCTCTTACGCTCTCGGCATCAGTAAAATCCCAGTCCTTACCTGAGATAACCTCATGTCGCTGGGCAAAATTGTTAGCCTGTCCTCTTCCTTCTACCATTGAGGAATTGGCATTTCCATTAAGATAGTCATGAACACCAGGATCAGGCTGATTCTGACCGATCCCCTGATTACCGTTTACTGAATCCTGGCGATGAGCATTGAGATTTGAGTCATTATTAACAATATTATTGTTATCAATATTGTTAATACTGATTTGGCTTGAATTCAGGTTGCTTATTCTTTCACTCATAGCTCATCCTCCTAGTTCTCAAGAGGAAAATGTTTTGCAAAATACTCTCTGGTAGAGCGTACGGATTTAACCATCAGCTCCACCCATGCAGCAAAAACATCTGCTGAACTTATGGTATTTGCATTGCGTCTGTCTGCTGCCAGTACAAGATCACCTTCTCCATCAAGCATCAGGGTGACCTCACAGGCGGCTCCGCTCAGATCATTGAGCTTTAATAGTGCTAATGCCTTGTCTCCTGCATCCGCTGCCTCTGTGTCTCCAAAACTGCCTACAGGAGAGAAGATAATTACTGTGTCTGACTCATTCAGATAGTTAAGGTTAATGATGATGTCATCATCCACGGTAAAGGTTGCTGTGTTGTCCTCACCTAATGTCAGATCTTCTTGAACCAGAGAGCTGAATTCCTTTAAAACTGATACAAACTGTTCTCTAGGCATAACTCTGACCTCTCATTCTCCAGTCGTTGACACTGTAGGCATACTCATCAAGGCAGCGCTCAAGATCATCGGCGTTTACAAACTCCTGAAGATAACGTCTCTCTGTCAGATAAAGAACATTATGCCTGCCAGCGGATAGAGTGGCTCCCTGAGTGCCTGACCAGAAGAAGTTGGCTTTAAGAGCTGCAATGACTAAGCCTTTGGCGCGTCTTATTTCATGTAAGTCAATAACTCTGAATCTGAAGATTACGGCTCTAGGATCATATGGGACAGGAATAACTGACATGCTGATTGAATCAATGGTAAGTGACATTACACCGCCTTTGCTTTCAGCGGTATCAGGATACGACTCCTTTATGAGTCGACAGAATTCCT
>JAZRAY010000158.1:0-5392 GCA_045634805.1 Succinivibrio sp.
GTTGCAGGAGTAACCCTGGCTGACCCACAGCGTATTGATGTACGCGGTGAGCTTAGCTGCGGTGAAGATGTATTCATCGACATCAACTGTATTTTTGAAGGAAAGGTTGTTCTTGGCAACAACGTTAAGATCTGTGCAGGCTGTGTAATCAGAAACTGTACCATCGGAGACAACTCAGTAATCTCTCCATACTCTGTTCTTGAGGATTCGGAGATTAAGAAGGCTGCTACCATCGGTCCATTTGCAAGACTGCGTCCTGGCAATGTGCTTGAGGATAACGTTCACGTCGGTAACTTTGTTGAGTGTAAGAAAGCTCATCTTGGTGTTGGAACCAAGGCAGGTCATCTGTCATACCTTGGTGATGCCGAGATTGGCAAGGATGTTAACATCGGTGCCGGTACCATTACCTGCAACTATGATGGCGCAAACAAGTTCAAGACTGTAATCGGCGATGATGTTTTCGTTGGTTCTGATACCCAGCTGGTTGCACCTGTTACTGTAAAGAACGGTGTTACCATCGGTGCAGGTACAACTGTAACCCACAGAATCAAGGCTAACGAGGGAGCTCTGATTATCACCCGCGCTAAGGAAACTGTTATCGATAATTACCCAAGACCTCACAAGTAATCTGGGTAAATTACTCCACAATGCACTCTGACTGCACAGAACTCTGTGTGCCATGGGTGCATTTTTTTTCTCCAGTATTAATTCTCAGAATCGCAGTTTAATAGGTTATACAACGGTCTACCTGTAAAAGAGGATTCTTTCCATACATATAGCGACTTTTTATCTGCTAAAAAGATAGTATTTTCTGCTAAAATACCAAGCTGATCACGAAATAATGTTAATAAGGATAAAAAACTATATGTGCGGAATTGTAGGTGCTATTGCTCAGCGTAACGTATCACAGATTCTTCTGGAAGGACTGTCAAGACTTGAATATCGTGGATATGACAGTGCCGGAATCTGTACCATCAGCAATGGTGAGCAGCATTGCATCAAGACTACTGGTAAGGTAAAGAATCTGAAGGAAGCTGTAAAAGAGAAAGGCTGTCCGGGATTTATCGGTATCGCACACACCAGATGGGCAACCCACGGTATTCCATCAGAAACAAATGCTCATCCTCATATCTGTGAGAATCTGGCACTGGTTCACAATGGCATCATTGAGAATTTTGCCACTCTTAAGGAAGATTTAATAAAGCAGGGCTATCAGTTCAAGTCTCAGACTGATACTGAGGTTCTGGTATGTCTGATTCACAGTCATTTAAAGAACAGCGCTTCAGTTTTTGATGCATTCAAGAAGGCTTTAAAGGAAGTTAAGGGTTCATTCGGTCTAGCTCTAATCGACAAGAACGATCCTGACACTCTATATGCAGCCCGTTCAGGCTCACCTCTTATTATCGGTCTTGGTATCGGTGAAAACTTCATCGCTTCAGATACCCTGGCACTGCTGCCTGTAACCCGCAGATTCATTTATCTTGAGGAGAATGAGCTCGCAGTACTGACCACTGAAGAGGTTAAGGTATTCGATCTTGACGGCAACAAGATTGAAAAGCAGGTCGTAGAATCAGATCTTGATGCAGAAAGTATTTCAAAGGGTAAGTTCCGTCACTTCATGCAGAAAGAGATTTATGAGCAGCCTCAGTCTTTAAGAAACACTCTTTTAGGCAGATTAAACGGCGATGATATCTCTCTTGAAACTGTTGTAGGCGCAGATGAGAATACCTTCAGCAACATCAGCAATATTCAGATTGTAGCCTGCGGTACTTCATATCATGCCGGTCTTGTAGGCAGATACTGGCTCGAAGAGTTAACCGGAATTGCCACAAACGTTGAGATTGCCTCAGAATACCGCTACAGAAAAGCAGTTGTAAGAGACAACAGTCTGTTCATTACAATCTCTCAGTCAGGTGAAACCGCTGATACTCTGGCATCATTAAGACTAGCTAAAGAGCAGAACTACAGCAAGACTCTTTCAATCTGCAATGTTAACGGTTCATCTCTGGTCCGCGAATCAGACTTTACACTGTTTACAAAGGCTGGCGCAGAAATCGGTGTAGCCTCAACCAAGGCTTTCACAACACAGCTGTTGTCACTTCTGATCCTTGCTCTGATTATCGGCAAGCAGAACGGTTCTATCAGCGCCGAGAAGAATCACGAAATTATTGAAGCAATCCGTAAGCTGCCTTCACTTGCAGAGGAGTTCCTCTCATGTGACAAGCTGATTGCTACTCTTTCAGAGCAGTTCTCAGGTAAACGTCACTGCCTGTTCCTGGGCCGTGGAGTTATGTTCCCAATTGCTCTTGAGGGCGCATTAAAGCTGAAGGAAATCAGTTATATCCATGCTGAAGGCTATGCTGCCGGTGAATTAAAGCATGGACCAATTGCCCTGATTGACAAGGAAATGCCTGTTGTCGTTGTTGCTCCTGACAACTCACTGATGGATAAGTTAATCTCCAATGTTGAGGAAGTCAGAGCACGTGGTGCACAGCTTTATATCTTTAAGTCAGGCACCGCAGTTATCAAGTCAGACGGCCAGACCAATATGCTGTCACTTCCTGACTGTCCAGAGATCCTGCAGCCAATTTTATTTACTATTCCTCTGCAGTTACTGTCATATCACTGTGCCGTTATTAACGGTACCGATGTTGATCAGCCTCGTAATCTGGCTAAATCAGTAACCGTAGAATAATTAATATAAAATAAATTAATATCGGCCTTCCCTCATTCTGTTTGATCGAAGGCCAATGTTTTTTAGATAAGTACACAACATCAAAAATCTTTATGAACAATCAGGTCACCTTAAAATGGGCGCTTCCATATGCAGTTGTCGGCATCGGCCGTGATGCTGTCTATATGTTTGTGCTGTCCTTTTACTATCTGTATCTGACAACAGTACTGGATATTTCTCCTGTATATATTGTCCCAATCTTCCTGATTGTTAAGTTCATTGAGCTGATAAAAGAACCATTTGTCGGCATGCTTATTGATCTATGTGCCGATATCTTTAAGTACAACAAGTTCAGAATGACCATACTGATAGGAGGCATACTTAATGCTGCTATCCTGATTCAGATGTTTGACATTCCTAACATGAATTCATCAGTACAGGTCATTTATGCAATCTTCATGTATGTCGCATGGTCTCTTTCTTTCTCATTGCTTGATATCCCATCCTGGTCATTAACCTCTATTTTCGGTTCTGACCACAGAACACGAGAAATTATATGTGGAATCGGTCGAGGTTCAGCTGTAATCGGATTCTGCGTAACCCTTATTCTGACCTACGTTTTTTTCTATAGGGATATTGGTCTTCCTACACATATTTTTTCAACCTTAGAAGCTGACTGTTATAGAACTGCTTCATGGTACATTGCTGCAATTATTTTCCTGAGCGCAATTATTTTTGCCTCATTCTTTACCATGGAAGAACCGGAGAGAAAGGTAGTTAAAGCTAAAAATGCTGCCGCAACCTTCTTTGGAAATGATCAGCTGATGATTATTTTCTTCCTGACACTGCTGCAGCAGATGTGTCTGTGTGTATTTGTCGGATACCAGAACTTCTTTGCCATTACCATACAGGAAGTTCCATCAGATGACGATATTCTGTTCTACATCCAGATACCTTGGCTTGTAGTAAGCCTTCTAACATATGCTTTTTTCCATCTGATAATTAAGTACACATCTCGCAAGCAGATTTTTATATTCTCTACCTTATTGATTCTGCTGGCATTTTTGACTCTGTATGCAATGTATACAACAGCAAGACTAAACATGCTGTCTCTGAGTTTCCTGATTTGTCTGTTATCACTTGGATTCTGTCTGTCTCAGGCTTCGACTACTGTTATGACAGCAGACTGTATTGATTATGGAGAATTCAAATTCGGATGTCGTTCTGAGTGTATGAATTTCTCAATTCAGATCATGTCTGCTAAATTCGGTTCTCTGTTTGCAATGGTGTTTGCAGCACAGGGTTCTGCTTATGCTTCACTGTTCACCTCAAAAGGACTGGATGAGAATCTATTTTTCAACTCAGTCAACATCTGTACACTTATAGTATGTATCTGTACCATAAGTATGATTGTGATTTACGCGAACTACTACAAACTTCACGGAAGCTTCTTTGAGAACATCCTCAATGCAATCAATCATTTTGGAAAGAACAGAGATAATTCCGCAAAATCAAACATTAACACCATCAGATATGCTCTGGATGAGAATAGTGTAATCTATAATCTGAAAGCGCAGTCTGTTGATGAAATCATTCATGTGCTCACAGACAGACTGTCACTTGTAAGAGCCATCAATTCAAAACATGATTTCCTAAATGCCATTAAAGAGAAAATGGCTCAGAATCCGGCAGGTATTGCGCACGGAATTGCTATTCCTCATGCAAGAGGAAGCTTTGTTAACCGTTCAGCTATTGCGGTAGCATCACTGTCAAAACCAATCAACTGTGGAGCTCTGGATAACAAGCCTTGTGATCTGTTCTTCCTGATTGCAGTTCCTGATGATGGAAAGTCTCACATCAGTATTCTTGCTAACCTGTCTCTGATGCTGAGTGAACCGGGATTCGCTGATAAGTTAAGACGAGCAGGCTCAAGTGAGGAGATCACCAAGAGACTGATCCTGTGTGAAAAGAAACTATTTAAATAACCTTTTGAAAAATAAATATAATTTATAATTATATTCAACTTTACAATAGACAACAGCTATTTATGCAAAACAGAATTATTAAACTAATCGGCCTACTAATTCTTTCTACCTCATTCACTTCAGTACAGGCCGCTGATGATATTCCTGAAGTATGTGGTGTGCCACAGGTTTATTCTGCTCTTGAGGGAATCAGAGAAGAGTCCGAGATTTCATTCAACAGCTATTACGGCACTATGCAGGATATTGAGTCACGAGCCATTTATTACCGCGGCAAGTGCAACGTTATTATCACCAACGAGGAAAGACTACCTGCAAACCTGATCAAGGAAGGCAAGATCACACAGAACAGTGTTGCAAGACTTGTAAAGGCACCTCTGATCCTCTGGTCCAACAACAGATTCCTGCTTAAGGATAACGTAAATGTTATCGTGAACAAAAAACTTAAGTCACTGGCTCTTCCAAAGGACAGTCTGACTACAGTAGGATTCGCTGCAAGTGAAGTTGTAAAAAGAAAGGATTTCCCTTCAGACTATCTTAAAAAGAAGAATTCAATCTATCGTGCAGAGCATGAATACCAGATCTTCTCACTGCTGAAGAACAACAACATTCAGACAGGTTTCATCACCAAGCCTCTGATTATGAAGAACGGTGAAACTACCGGCTCATACTGGTATATTCCTCATGAGTACTATTCACCAATCTACTACTACATTATCAGCACTGATAAGTCTGA
>JAZRAY010000159.1:0-2098 GCA_045634805.1 Succinivibrio sp.
TTAACACGACATTAAGCTTTTTATCTAAGGGAGAATTGTCAGATTCGATCAAATCATCAGCTTTTTTTACTCTATATTCTCTGCTTACCTGATTTTCAATCATCGAGCGCGCAAGTTCTAGTGAAATATTGTCTCTGGCCATTACTCTTTTCAGCTGAAGATCGTCGTCAACATCTACAACTAAAACCCTGTCTACTAGAAATTCTAGTTTATGTTCAAAGAGCAGGGGTATCATTGCTATCACATAATCAGCATTCTGTCCCTTAAGCAGAATCTGTCGCTTCAGTTCCGAGTGAATGGCAGGTGCCATCAGACTGTTTAAAACCAGAAGTTTATCTTTATCATTTGGATCAAAGACTATTTCTCTTAGCTTCCTGCGATTCAGAGAGCCATCCTCATTGATAATATCATCTCCGAATTTTGATGCCAGAATCTTAAGTAGCGGGCTGCCAGCCTCTACTATATCCCTTGCTACCTTATCTGCATCAACTACAGGTACACCTAAAGATGCAAACAGTGATGCAATTGAAGACTTACCGCAGGCGATTCCTCCTGTAAGTCCAACCACAAAAGGTTTCTTCTGATTTTCAGCTTCTGTCGTTTCCATAAACAATGGCTCTGTCATGTCAAATTTTGTTTTAAGGCTTTCCTTTTTTACCCAAATTGTGTGTAAAATAGGTTCTGATTTTAAGTTTACTACTATCAATTTTAAATTGGGATTATCGTGAATTCTACTAAAAAAATGATGATAACCTCAGTTGCTGCAGCTTTTTTATTAAGTTCATGCTCTTCAAATAACGCACCTGTAGCATCTCTGGTTCCTGGCGGTTTTTCTATCAATGAAAAAGCTGTCTATCTAAGAGGGGAAATGAATGATTATGAGGTATCAGAATCATATCGTTTACGTAAGGATGATGAAGATACCTACTGCACAGTAGCAACTCTACGTGCTGACTGGGCTCCATACAAGTTTAAGTTTGCAGATGCAGACTGGACAGATGGTTCTAACTTCGGCTACAGAAATCCACCAGGAATTCTTCACGAAGGTTCTGCTCCTGTTGAACTGTCTGCCAATTCAAAATTCGAAGAAATCAGCTTCTATCCAAAATCAGATGGCGTATACAGATTCTGTCTGATTAAGAACGACAATCGTTTCTTTGCCAGTGTTCAGAAGACCTCTCACCGTTCACTTCTGTCTATGGCACAGCTGATGAAGCTTTCAAAGACAAACTAACCTGAGAGTTTATCTTTATGGGAATTGATGAATCAGAACGTATCCTTATAGGCTTTAGTGATTATCTGCTGCTGGAAAAGGGTATGTCTGATTCAACCATAAGATCATATCTTAGTGATGTGAGACTCTTCTTTTCATATCTTCTTGAAGCCAACACCAGAATTATTCCATTCTCGGCAGGGGATATTGAAAACTATCTTAAGCTTAAGGAAAACTGTGAACCCTCAACTGTAGCAAGATTTCTTGTTGCACTGCGCTGTCTGTGTATTTATCTGAAAACCGATAAGCAGATAGAGGAGGATCCATGTGTTCACATTGCCAATCCAAAGCTTGTAAGACATATTCCGTCTGTTTTATCTGAAGACTGCGTTGAGGCCTTTCTTAATATTCCGGATCTTACTTCTCATACAGGGCTTAGAGATAAGGCAATGCTTGAAACTCTCTATGCCACGGGATTACGTGTAAGCGAGCTGGTCAGTCTTAAGTTTGATAATGTTAATTTTTCTGATGGCTTTATCATTGTAAGAGGTAAAGGAGATAAGGAACGACTTGTTCCTCTTACTGAATCAGCTCTTTACTGGATTGACACCTATGTCTCAACCCTAAGGAAGAATAAGGATGCCAAAGGTGTAAGCCCTTATATTTTTCTGTCCGGAAAAGGTGTTGCTCCTATGACCAGAAATGCCTTCTGGTACCGTATCAAAAGCTACTGCAAAGAGCTGAACATTACTTCAAAGATTTCACCTCATACATTCAGACATGCCTTTGCAACTCATCTTCTGAACCACGATGCTGATTTAAGATCAGTTCAGATGCTTTTAGGTCATTCAAGTCTTCTGACCACTCAGATCTATACCCATGTTG
>JAZRAY010000160.1:0-6671 GCA_045634805.1 Succinivibrio sp.
TCTACTGTCTTTATGTTTATTTTTTTGAATTTATATAGTTATATTTATTATTTAATAATAATTGTTATCGTTATATATCAATCATAGATAATTAATAAGAATAGAAAATAAGAAGGGGTATGCTTTGTGACATACCCCAAAATTCATTTGATAAAAGTGTGATCGATGGATTTATTTAGTATCCTTTACAGAGCCTTCAGCAATCTGGTTCATAAGTTTATCCTTATGAGCATTTACTAAAGCCTGCATTACGATGAACAAGCATAGTAGCAGACCGACAACGATTTTGGTCCACCATGCAGATAGTGTTCCCTGGAAGGAGATAATGGTCAGGATTGAGCCCTGAATCATTACACCTAATAAGGTACCAGGCATAAAGCCAACACCACCCATCAGCTGGGTTCCACCGATAACAGATGAAGCGATTGCGTCCATTTCCATGCCAAGACCGTGTAGAGTGTATCCTGATAACATGATCCATGAGTAGCAGATACCACCTAAAGCAGCACAGAAACCAGAGATAATGTAAACACGTACGCGGATGAAATCAGTCTTCAAGCCCATCAGTTTAGCTGACTGCTCGTTACCACCGATAGCGTATACGCCTCTACCGAATGAGGTATAACGTAGGATGATGGTAGCTAGTACAACCATGAACAATGCAATAACAGCACCTAGAGATAAGAAGTAGTCACCAAACTCGAATGAGAAGAATGCTAATTCTGAGTACTGAGGGTTGTCGATTGGCACTGAATCACGAGATAAGATTGCAGTTAAACCACGGCATAGGAACATTGTACCTAGAGTAACGATGAAAGGCTGCAGTCTGAAGTAGGTAATCAGAAGACCGTTAATCAGACCTACAGTGATACCGATTGCAAGAACAATTGCCATACATACATATGGGCTTACATTGGTATCTCTCATCATAACAGCTAAAGTCATGCAGGATAGTGAAACCACTGCACCAACAGACAGGTCAATACCACCAAAACCAGATAGAATTGTGAAGGTAATACCTACTGTAACAATGATAAGTGGAGCATTATCGATAAACAGATTCAGGAAAACCTGCAGGCTGAAGAAGCCATCAAATAAAGCTGAACCGAAACCGAATAAAACCAGGAATAGTGCACCAGTAACATAGAATGGGAAGTTCTGGGATGCAACTAAGTTTGATAAAAACCTACTACGCATTTGAAACCTCCTTCTTTACATTTAACTGAGTATCAAGACGCTTTAACTTATAGTTGCGATACATTTCTTTAAACTTCTCAGACTGGAATACGATAATCAGAAGGATAACAATTGCCTTAACAGCAGGTAGACGATCTGATGAAACACCGATTGCATACATGGTTGTGGTTAAGGTCTGAATGGTAATAGCACCGATGATAGTACCACCGATATAGTATCTACCACCAACCATCAGAGTACCACCTAAGGTAACAGCAAGAATTGCGTCCATTTCCATATTCAGACCGGCATTGTTAGCGTCTGCAGCTCTAATCAGAGAGCCTTCAATCAGACCAGCTGTACCAGCACAGAAACCAGAGAAAATGTACACAGCGAATAGAACTGCTGTAACCTTGATACCAGCGTAACGGGCAGCATTGGCATTGATACCAACAGACTGAATCATTAGACCGATTGAAGTTCTCTTGTTAATGAAAAGAACCAGAAGAACCATTGCAAGAGCAATAATCATTGCTGTTGGAAGCATTACACCTGGAATGTTACCACCGATGTAAGCGAATGGCTTGTAGTAAACAGTAATGATCTGACCGTCGGTCATAAGCTGAGCAATACCACGACCAGCTGTCATCAGAATCAAGGTAGCAACCATTGCCTGAATCTTCAGCTTGGCAACCAGGGTACCATTCCAGATACCTGCAATAATACCGACACAGAGTGAAGCCAGAATTGCAATGAAGAATGGGTGCTCAGGAACACCAGAAATATTACCACCTAACATAACGCAGCATGTTGCAGATGAAATTGCCACAACAGCACCAACAGAAATGTCGATACCGCCGGTTGCAATAACGAATGTCATGCCTAATGCAAGAATGATAAGTGAAGATGCACGGTAAAGAATATCGATAGGACGACCGTACAGATTGCCATTTTCCATAACTTCGATTTTGAAGAAGTCATCTACGAAAAATGCATTGAATAAAAGCAGCACTGCTAAAGCAACCAGAGGCAAAGCAAGTGAGCTTTGAGTAAATTTTTTAACAAGACTTTCCATGATAGTCTCCGGCTATTGCTTGCATAATATGAGCAGTTGAAATTTCATCATCATTTAATTCAGTAATCTTCTCATGATCACGAATTACCATGACTCTTGAACAGGTACGAACCATTTCGCCCATCTCACCTGAGATGAACACAACTGACATGCCCTTTTCCTTAGCTAAGGAAACAGCTAGTGCTTCGATTTCAGACTTGGTACCAACGTCAATACCACGGGTTGGCTCATCTAAAATCAGAAGATTTGGTTCAGTTGCAAGCCATCTAGCAATAATCACCTTCTGCTGGTTCCCACCAGAGA
Organism: Succinivibrio sp.; assembly: GCA_045634805.1. Taxonomy (GTDB): domain Bacteria; phylum Pseudomonadota; class Gammaproteobacteria; order Enterobacterales; family Succinivibrionaceae; genus Succinivibrio. Next base: position 2,555 of record JAZRAY010000160.1, read on the forward strand.
GGTTCTTAATGAGCTGCTCACGGTCAGATACCTTGATTCTCAACAGATTGATGTAGTAGTCAGCAAGCTTGTTCTGGCGATGTCTTGACATATGCTTGAACATGCCGTTCTTAGCCTGTAGAGCAAGGATAATGTTCTCTCTTACGGAAAGATCACCGATAATACCCTGTACCTTACGATCTTCAGGACAGAATGCGATACGATTCTTCATCATATCCATTGGAGTCTTAACAGAAACTGCAGTTCCATCAATATAGATGTTTCCGCTTGATTTCAGAAGTGTACCGAACAGTGTTTCAGCGATTTCAGATCTTCCTGAACCTAACAGACCGGCAAAGCCAACAACTTCACCTTCCTTGATATCCATTGAAAGATCTTTTACCTTTCCAGGTACAGTTACGTGTTCTGTCTCTAGGAATACATTCTCGCGAGGAACAGATTTATCAACGTTAGATTCGATTTCGCCTTCTTTAACTTCCTTACCCATCATCTTTGAAATCAGTTCAATTCTTGGTAAAGACTTGATGTCGTACTCACCGATGTAAGTACCATCACGTAAAACAGTGATGCGATCACAGATGGTATAAATCTGCTCTAGGAAGTGAGAAATGAAAATGATTGAGATGCCCTGAGACTTCAGATTACGCATAATCTTAAACAGTCTCTCAGTTTCTTTATCAGATAGTGATGAAGTAGGCTCGTCCAGAATCAGGACTTTACATTTGGTATCGATAGCACGTGCAATTGCAATCATCTGCTGCATTGCAACTGGATAGAAATTAAGTTCTTTGGTTACATCTATATCAATACCTAGTTCACGGAATAGTAAGTCAGATGCATTCTTCTGCATTGTAGCCCAGTCGATACGGCCAAATGCTCCGCGAGGTTCACGTCCAATGTAAATATTTTCTGCAACTGACAAATTAGCACATAGATTAACTTCCTGATAAACGGTAGAAATACCCATCTGCTGACTGGCTAGAGGAGTGGTAGGCTCGATTACCTTACCATCGAAAGTGATTTCTCCATTAGTCTTGTGATAAACACCTGTTAATACTTTAACTAATGTTGATTTTCCAGCACCGTTCTCACCCATTAAAGAGATGATTTCGCCTTTTTTCAGATTGAAAGAAACATCTTTTAAGGCTTTAACTCCAGGGAAGAACATGTCTATGTGTTTCATCTGCAATATATATTCGTTGTCTTCTAAGGCCATACAGCCCTCCTAATGCAGGTGTTCTTCTTGATGATTGATGATTGGTTTAAATTCAAATTAGGGTGCAATTGCTGCACCCTAAATTTTAGTTGTTGTAAATATGATTAGTATTTACGTGATGGGAATACTTCAGCAGCCTTGTCTGCAGTGTAAACGCCTTCCTCTACGAATACGCTCTTAGGTACTGACTCGCCCTTTAGAACCTTTTCTGCAGTCTGGAAGAATAGCTCACCCTGTAGTGGGTTACACTCAACAGTTGCGTTGGTCTTGCCGTCGATCATAGCCTGGAAGATACCCTTTACACCGTCAACTGAAACGATGATGATATCCTTTGATGGCTTTAGACCAGCAGCTTCGATAGCCTGAACAGCACCTAATGCCATATCGTCGTTCATAGCGAATAGAATGTCGATGTCGTTACGATTTGACTTTAGGAATGACTCCATAACTTCCTGGCCCTTCTGACGGGTGAAGTCACCGGTCTGAGAAGCTAGGATGTTGAACTTCTTAGCGCCATCTGGATCTGCCTTCATTGCATCGTTGAAGCCGTTACCACGACCGGTAGTTGCTGATGCACCAACAGTACCCTCAAGAATAACAATGTTTAACTTGTCACCGCCGTTACGTGGCTTAACATTGTTAGCCTTTACGTAATCGTCGATCCACTTGTAAACTTTCTGACCTTCTGCATATGAATCAGTACCAATCTTAGCAACGTATAGAGATGGATCTGATACGGTTAGGTCACGGTCAACAATCAATACAGGAATCTTTGCTCTCTTAGCTTCACGTAGAATGTTATCCCAACCGGTAGCAACGATAGGTACTAGACCGATTAAATCAACCTTCTGAGCGATAAATGTACGGATTGCCTTGATCTGCTTCTCCTGCTTCTGCTGAGCGTCTGAGAACTTTAGATTTACGTTGTGAGCCTTTGCTGCTTCCTTAACATCGTTGGTGTTAGCAGTACGCCACTCTGACTCAGCACCGATCTGAGAGAAACCAATGGTTAACTGCTTAGCCTGAACAGCTGAAGAAGCAATGATTGCACCGATAGATGCAGCAAGAACAGCTTTTACTAATTTCATAACAACTCCTGATTGAAATGTTTGTTTGTAAATAGAAAGAATTACCAAATAATTAACTCTTTTCTGAGACTGATTGTATGACAGAGCGCTCTCAAAACGAATTTCGGATTAAAGAAAACGTGACACAGTTTTACATTTTTTGCGTTTTTATAAAAATTTTTTTGAGTTACTTCAAAAATAATACGTAAACCTTTACGGAAACTCTTTATTTTTGATCTTTTCTTTATATCCAAAATTTAATTATTTGATTTATAGATATATTAGCACATCATTCGAAAACACAGACTAATATTTCTGTAAATAATTTTACATATTTGCAAACGATTACAGACAAGTTGTTATACAAATTCGCAATTTACAGTTTTTTCAGTAAATCTGTTCCGAGGGTTTTAATGCAGGCATTTAGGGCCTTTTCAAGGTCCAGCATGGTTGGATTCATGGCAGGCTCCTTTTTGAGTTTGGAGCAGACGAGAATATAAAAATCCTTCTGCTTATCATTTAATCTGGTTACTGCCCTTTTATAAAACCACAGGTATCCCTGCAGAGGCATAAGCATCAGAAAAATCACACAGACTAAGGTTACAGGAAAATTAGATGACAGCGCAAACAGGAGAGGAATACCCTTGAATCCCCCACCCTGGTAGACTGCCCAGAATAGAATGAAAACAATAAAAGGTGGTAGTATTTTTCGTCCGAGCATAACAGCTCTTTTAACACGGCATTCTGGGAAAACGGGATTTAGCAAAGGTTCCAGAGGCCAGTCATTCATATACTGAATTCCAATTTTGATTTTACTTACAATATTCACCAGCTATCCTTAAAATAATTTTCATTTTAGAAAATTCTACAAATAGTTATCTTAAAAACACAATCTACTATACAAAAAATACAATCTTATCATTTTATTACGAATCTGAATTTATGCGGTATGTTATAATTTTTTGGTTAATATGCTTGGATACAGATCCGTGTGTAGAAATAATTTAAATTTTGGCAAGTATGGAGTCACAAGTGTCACGTAATGTTATGCTAGTGCCAGCAGGTAAGACCACTGGTATTTTTACTGCATCTTTAGGTTTAGTAAAGGCTTTAAACGACAACGGTGTTAAGGCTGCTCTTTTCACCCCTTTCTACAGCTGCTGCGGTAAAGAGTGTTCAACAACCTCTTTAAACAAGTGCTGTGCTGCTAAGAAGCTTTCTGAGGGTAACAAGTCAGAAGTTATCGAAGCAATCGTTGCAAACTACAATGCTCTAAACGATGCAAACAAATATGATGTAATTGTTATTGAAGGTGTAACTGACGCTCCTTTCAACGTTAACGAGATTAACGCTGAAATCTGCCACGCTTTTGATGCAAATATTATTTCTGTAGTATCAGGCAAGTGCAAGTGCGCAAAGAGCGCAATTGATGCAACTCTTCTATACTTCGGCAATGCTGGCAAGAATCAGCACCTAGGCACCATTCTTCTAAATGACAAGGCTCCTCGTGATGCCAAGGGCAACAAGAAGCTGGTTCTATCTGGCTGCGACAAGTGTGGTGCAGCATGTGCAGTAAAGAAGGAAGATGAAGTTCTAACTGATTTTATCGCTACCGTTAACTTCGATGTAGCTTACTATGCTCCAAGAGCAAAGGATATCGCTCAGTTTATCGATGCCAAGATTGCTTCAGGTGACGAGAATGTTCGTTCCTACAAGGTTTCTCTATCAAATGAGAGCGCAAAAGAGAAGACCGTTCTTGTAACCGATACCCTACCTTCAAAGACCGAAGCTAAAACTGTAATTCTAACCGACGGTGTTACCGGTTCAGTAGACG
>JAZRAY010000161.1:0-2834 GCA_045634805.1 Succinivibrio sp.
CTCTGTCATATGTGTAATAGGTCTGATAGGGTGTCCGACGTTGATACCGAGGATATTCAGTGCATCCTTAGGTACAACCGGGAAACTGCCTAGTGCGTAGGCATTTCTGAATACTGAAAGGCGATACTGGGCCTTTAGAGCACCTTCGTAATCCTTGGCCATGTATCTGTTGTAGATATCAACCACAAGCTTTGGCAGAACATTGGCGGTACCTGCAACGCATCCTTTTCCGCCGCACATCAGTACAGGGAAGATCATGGTGTCTTTGCCTGCCACAACCGCAAACTCTGAGTTCTCGGTATTGTTCTGTCTGATGTACTCGCAGGTGAGAGTGATATCACCACTGGTATCCTTGACGCCGACGATGTTGTCGATCTGAGCCAGTCTCTTAACCAGGCGAGGGGACATGTTGATTCCGGTCTTGTCAGGATTGTTGTATAGAATGTTTGGAAGGTCTGTTGCATCGGCTACAGCCTTGAAATGCTGATATAGCTCTTCCTCGGTTGGACTTACAAACATTGGGGTTAAAACAGAAAGAGCCTGAGCTCCACAGGATTTTGCCATCTTTGCAAGCTTTACAGCCTCTGAGGTGGTGATGGCGCTGGCTCCCACATATACAGGAACTCTTCCATTAACCTCTTCGATGGTCTTTTCAACGATCTTCTGTTTCTCTGAATATTCAAGACCGTAAAATTCACCGGTACTTCCTAAAACAAAGACACCGTGAACTCCGCCGTCGATAACGTAGTTTAGAAGACGCTTTAATCCTTCCTCATCAAGGTGCTCGTCTTTGGTCAGAGGTGTGATTAGCGGAGGTATCACGCCTTTTACTTCAAACATATGTATTCTCCTTAGAATGTTTATTTATTGTTTTATCTACTACGAGGGTACGTATGTTTATAGAAGAGCAAGGAGTGTGCCAGAATATATAACTTACTGATATATATAATAAAAATATTAAATTTAAAGACTATGAAAGAATCGTGCAACACTTTGTGCAACATAAAGTGTTTTATAGTGTTGCAGATGAACATAAAAGAGACACTTTTTAACACAGCTCTCAGATTTAGCTTAAAAGTAGAAACTTTTGTGACATAAATTCAGTTATTTATTTCAACGAAATTATTTTTTTTCTACAATCAAGGTAGCGAGGAGAAAATGCATGGTAAAAAATCTTACCCTCTGTAGAGACTTAAATAAGTATCGTGAACTATTTACTGATGCACATGATAGGTACGCGACGCCGCGTATACAAGGAGGTCAGAGAAATGTGCACAGAGACTTTGTCACCCCGATCTTAAACAATCAGGCAATATTGAGCACGGACCGTTACACTTTATAGTTAACGGTTTTTTTGTGCCCATAAGGAGCAAACATGGTCAGAGTCAAACAGTTTTTAGACGACTTTAAAAGCAGTTCTAAAAGAAGAAAGAATTCTCTAGCGCTACAGCAGTTTGAGGAATGGCAAAGACAGAATTCCAATGTCATGATCATAAGACTTGAGGAATATGGGGATAAAGGAAAAAGCTCAGTTATCTTCGTGGTATACGACGATCTGATTTAGCTTTTTTCAAGGTCGGCTCAGAATGTAAGAACAGAGATTTGTATCTCTGAAAGGCTCTGTCACCAAAAAAGAAGGTAGCATACAAGCTGCTACCTTAATAAGAGCAATGAACATTTTTCTTACTTGAGTTTGGTACCTATCAAAACCAGTCTAATCATCCGCTCTGCGGCATCTTCCAGCATCGCCGCGGCGTTCTCTATACAACTCTCCAAAGATACAGGAGCACATGGTGTTCCGCCTACGGCATCTATTCCGTGATTATAGAGCTCTGAAGCATCTGAGCTTATTCCTCCTGAAAGACATATAACCGGAATCCTGTATTTCTTGGCAATAGCCGCAACTCCTACAGGAGCTTTTCCGTTTGCAGTCTGTGAGTCGGTAAAGCCTTCTCCAGTGAACACCAGATCGGCATCCCTGACGATGTTTTCAAAACCGATAATCTTTAAAACAAGGTCGATGCCTGGCTCCATTCTGCCGTTGGCAAAGAGCATCAGGCCTGCACCCAGTCCACCTGCAGCACCTGCTCCAGGAACATTTCTGATATCAATGCCCACATCTCTTTTTGCAATAGCTGCATAGTTTTCAAGTGCCTTATCAAGAATCTCCACATCCTTAGGAGTGGCTCCCTTCTGCGGACCATAAACAGCTGAGCATCCGTTCTTTCCGCATAAAGGATTCTTAACATCTGAGGCAATGAGAATCTGGGTATAGTTAAGTCTAGGGTCGAGATCTCTTAAATCAATACTGTGCAGTTCTGAAAGAGCAGCGCCTCCTTTAGGCAGAATCTTTCCGTTCCTGTCATAGAACTGAGCGCCTAAGGCCTGAGCCATACCTGCACCGCCGTCATTGGTGGCAGAGCCGCCAATACCGATGATAATACAGGAGGCTCCGCTGTCTAAGGCTGCCTTTATAAGCTGTCCTGTTCCAAAGGTTGAGGCTTTTTTTACGTCCCTTTTATCCTGTGGGGTGATAAGAATTCCCGAGGCTGCTGCCATTTCGATTACAGCGGTTTTACCTTTCTCGGTTGTGCACAGTCCCCATACAGCATCAACCTTTTCTCCTAAAGGTCCTTCGACTTTTGTATGAACATACTGTCCATCTGTCATTGATACTATGGCTTCGACTGTGCCTTCACCACCGTCAGCGATACAGACTTTCTTAATCTGAGCGTCATTTACAGCTTTTCTGATACCCTTTTCCATGGCAGACGCAGCCTGGACAGAGCTAAGACTTCCCTTAAATGAATCAGGGGCCAGTACAATTTTCATTT
>JAZRAY010000162.1:0-8080 GCA_045634805.1 Succinivibrio sp.
AAGCCATTATCTAAGTGGCAATATTCTTTTCTGTCATGCAGGACTTCCTACGGATAGAAGCTTTGACTTTTCAGGCAATCCTTTTGATAGGGGCTCATTTGATAAAGAGGATGCCTGGTGGGGAGGAGAGAGTGAACAGGAGAGCGGCTATACCACTCAGCGTATATTTGACGGTAAAAAGGTATTCACCGTAAGCGGACACACCACCTGTGAGTGCTCAAAAATGCGTCAGCCATTTGGAATCCGTCTTGATACAGGACATTCTTTAAAGGCTGCTCTGGAAATAGAGCCGCTATCAGAAATATCTTCACAATACAGAATTATCCTTACCACATGTGATGAGGTTGAACCATCCGGTGACATTCAGAAGGCATACGCAGACTTACTAACCTGAAAAGAAAATAATCTTAATAATACTGCTCACGAATTCGCATAATAAAACTCTAATTTTCTTCAACGATAATAAGAACATAGATACTTAAAACTAAACGCAAGCTTTTCTTTTTCGTGGGCTAATATTATGAAATACCAGACAAAACTATTCTCAAACATCCTCAAGAAAATCAGAACTCAGTTTGATTATGACAATTTCCAGCCACAGAAAGTAATCGAGAAAATCAATGGAAAGAAAGACCTTTACATTGTTCCTGTAGACGAGGAATTCGATCCTGAACTTAAGATTAAAAAGGACGTTGTAGGAATTCTGGATACAAACAGAGATGAAATTCTTACAAAGCTGATTAAATACTGGGATGACACCAAGGATAAGGCTGAGCTTTTCAAATGGAAAATTGATTTTCCTTTAAACTCCCTAATCGGTGTGAAGTTTTCTGATTCTATCTCAGAATCAAAATTCCAGTTTAAATCTGAAGAGCTGGTAAATGATACTGCTACAACCTGGTTTAAAGCCAAGCTAAACATCATTGATACCAATATGCAGGTTAAAGTGTCAGCAATGCCATCTGTAAACGAACTTGTTTTAGAGGCTGCAATTTAAAGAAAGAATTATATATCCCCAAATATAATTAAGGTGACATTTAGCAAAAAGGCCTTCTCGTTAGAGAAAGCCTTTTTCTTTACTTATTCAGATAAGGTTTTAAATTACTTGTTTAAAGCCTGTGAAACCTGAACAGCGATAGCTACAGTTGCACCTACCATTGGGTTGTTACCCATGCCTAGGAAGCCCATCATCTCAACGTGAGCTGGAACTGATGAAGAACCTGCGAACTGAGCATCTGAATGCATACGACCCATGGTGTCGGTCATACCGTATGAAGCAGGACCTGCAGCCATGTTATCTGGGTGTAGAGTACGTCCGGTACCACCACCTGAAGCAACAGAGAAGTACTTCTTATCCTGCTCGATGCACTCTGTCTTATAAGTACCAGCTACTGGGGGCTGGAAACGGGTTGGGTTGGTTGAGTTACCGGTAATAGAAACGTCAACACCCTCGTGGTGCATAATTGCAACACCTTCGCGAACATCGTCAGCACCGAAGCAACGTACGTTAGCACGCTCAGTATCTGAGTAAGCCTTGGTGTTAACAATCTTCAGCTCTGAAGTGTAGTAGTCGAACTGAGTCTGAACATAGGTAAAGCCGTTGATACGTGAAATGATCTGAGCAGCATCCTTACCTAAACCGTTCAGGATAACGCGTAGAGGCTCTTTACGTGCCTTGTTAGCGTTACGAACGATACCGATAGCGCCTTCAGCAGCAGCAAATGACTCGTGACCTGCTAGGAAGCAGAAGCACTTGGTCTCGTCACGTAGAAGCATAGCGCCTAGATTACCGTGACCTAAACCTACCTTACGATCCTCAGCAACAGAACCAGGAATACAGAAAGCCTGTAGACCGATACCGATTGCCTCAGCAGCATCAGCAGCAACCTTGCAGCCCTTCTTGATAGCGATAGCTGCACCAACGGTATATGCCCAGCTTGCGTTCTCGAAAGCAATACCCTGAATATCCTTAACAGTCTGATATGGGTCTAAACCATACTGAGCGCAGATTTCCTTACACTCTTCAACAGACTTAATGCCGTACTGAGCTAATACACCATTGATTTTATCAATACGACGCTCATAACTTTCAAATAATGCCATCTTTTAGTACCTCGTTACTCGTGTCTTGGATCAATATACTTAGCGGCATTATCCCACTGGCCGTAGTGACCGCGGATCTTGTCTAAACACTCTTTACCAGATAACTCTGGGTGAGCCTTTAATAGATCCATTAACTTGCCAAGATTTACGAACTCGTAACCAACAATCTCGTTGTCCTTGTTTAAAGCTACGCGAGTTACATAACCCTCAGCCATTTCTAGATAACGTGGACCCTTGTCCTTGGTTGCGAACATGGTACCAACCTGACTACGTAGGTTCTTACCTAAGTCTTCAAGAGAAGCACCGATTGGAAGACCACCCTCAGAGAATGCAGTCTGAGTACGGCCGTAAACGATCTGAAGGAATAGCTCGCGGTATGCAGTGTTGATTGCGTCGCAAACTAAGTCAGTGTTTAAGCCTTCAAGTAGGGTCTTACCGATAAGGATTTCTGAAGCCATAGCAGCAGAATGAGTCATACCAGAGCAGCCGATGGTCTCAACTAGAGCTTCCTGAATGATGCCGTCTTTAACGTTTAAGGTCATCTTGCAAGCGCCCTGCTGAGGAGCACACCAACCCACACCGTGAGTTAAACCGCTGATATCTTTGATTTCTTTAGCCTGAACCCACTTACCCTCTTCAGGAATAGGAGCAGGACCATGGTATGCACCCTTGGTTACAGGGCACATATTCTCTACTTCTTTAGAATAGATCATTGGTGGTACCTAATTTGAATGTGTTCAATAAATGTTATTTCACGTTATAGAACATCTGATTATTTATATATGTCTCTGCTTTTTCACTGATTTTTCTAAACCGTTTCCAAAGCAAAATGTTCTAAAACACAAAGATTATAATACACACCGCTTAAAATTTCCAAAAACTTAAGCTCAAAATTCTATTTTCTTGGTTTTGATTCCAGAATTTTAGACTTATTAATAGGTGTCCAAAATTGAAAATTCATTTTTTGATTTTGCACTCAAATGAGACATAAAAATAAAAGTGTGATCTAATCTTGCACTTCCACATTTTTTATTGTAAAAATTCTTATCGGACTTAATTTCGATAAAAAAAATATAAAAACAGATTTGATTAAAAAGCTGTTTAGAGACGATGAGTTATTTTAAGCATTAAAAGGAAATTATTATGCTAGAGAGTGAAAATCCAAAGGGACCGCTGTTCTTTATGTTTTTCTCAAGAACACCATTTATTCTTCAGATTGTCTGCGGTCTGATTCTAGGTATATTTGCAGCTTATGTTTATCCAGATGACACCACTATTATTCCAACCTTCGGTGTTATCTTCGTTAAGGCTCTAAAGGCAGTTGCACCTATTCTGATTTTCGTTCTAGTATCTGCAGCTATTGCAAAACACAAGTCCGGTATGCAGACCAACCTAAAGCCAATCATTGCACTTTACTTCGTAGGCATGATTTTATCAGGCGGTCTTGCTCTTGTAATGAGCTACATGTACCCAAGCACCTTCAGCGAGCTTGCAACCAACGCTAATGTTTCAGCTCCACAGGGCATCAAGGAAGTTTTAGTAAACTTCGTAACCCAGGCTGTTGAAAACCCAGTTTCAGCATTTATCAACGGTAACTTCGTTGCAATCCTTCTATGGTCAATTGCTCTTGGCATGATGTTCAGATACTCACACGACAATACAAAGAGAGTATTAGATGATCTTGCAATTGCAGTATCAGGTGTTATCCGTATGGTAATCCGCTGTGCACCTTTAGGTGTATTCGGCCTTGTATACTCTTCATGTACACAGGAAGGCGGCTTTGCAAACCTTCTAAACTACGTACATGTAGTAGTTGTGCTGGTTGTAACCATGCTGATCATTGCTCTGATTATCAACCCTGTTCTAGTATTCCTGACCACCCACAAGAATCCATATCCACTTGTATTAAAGTGTCTTGCTAAATCAGGTACCACCGCATTCTTCACCAGATCATCAGCTGCTAACCTACCAGTTAACCTGGCTTTATGTGAGGAATTAGGTCTTAACAAGTCAACCTACACCATCTCAATTCCACTAGGCTGCACCATTAATATGTCAGGTGCCGGTGTTACCATCGTTATCATGACCATGGCAGCTGCTAATACCCTGGGTATCCATGTAGACTTTGCTTCAGCATTCCTGATGTGTATTGCTTCAGTTCTATGTGCATGTGGTTCATCAGGTGTTGCAGGCGGTTCTCTAATGCTGATTCCTCTGGCATGTTCAATCTTTGGTATTCCAAACGACATCGCAATGCAGGTTATCGGTATCGGCTTCATCATCGGTGTAGTTCAGGACTCATGCGAGACTGCATTAAACAGCTCAACCGACGTTATCTTCACTGCTGCTGCATGTGAAAGAGCTGAGAGAAAAGCAAACAACTAATTACCGATTTTTATAATATAAAAATTCTGAAAAAAATGGGGCCTCCGAATAGCTGATAAATACAGCGTTTTGGAGGCCTTACTTATTCCAGATCCGCATCAAAACAAGCTTCTTAACAGTAAATATTTTTATCTGGCTCACAGTTTCTAACAAAAAATCGCTTCAAATCCTTGCTACCACTGAGTTTTGATGTATATTCAGTGAAAACAACAAACAACCACAAAGGAAATATACTATGAATAAAACTCAGCTTGTTGATGCTATTGCAAAGACTAGTGGTCTAACTAAGGTTGATTCAAAGAAGGCTGTTGAGGCTTTCTTAGAGTCTGTACAGGCAGCATTAGTTAAGGGTGACACCGTTCAGCTAATCGGCTTTGGTACTTTCAAGGTATCAAAGAGAGCAGCTCGTCAGGGTCGTAATCCAAGAACTGGTGAAGTTATCAAGATTGCAGCTACCAAGGTACCTGCTTTCTCAGCTGGTTCTGCATTAAAAGACGCAGTTAACAAGAAAAAGTAATTTTTCATTGTAAATTCATCAAGGCCAGAATTGTATAATTCTGGCTTTGTTCTTTCTGAGTTTCAGAATACAGATTTCTTCATCAAAAAAAGGCTATAAATGTGACTCAAATCATGTATAATAGCCACCGTTTGTGTACAGATCTTTTAAAACGTACTGAAATACCTAATAACTTTATAAAAAACCGCAATTTACATTAGATTGCCAGATCTATAGATAAGTTGAAGAGAGTAAGATAGTGAAAACAGTATTTATTGGAATTGCAGGCGGTACCGGTTCAGGTAAGTCAACATTTACTAAAAGACTTAAAGAATATTTTGGCGACAACCTGACAGTTATCTACCATGATAATTACTACAGAAGACGTGATGATATTGACTTTGAACACAGAAAGCTTATCAACTACGATCACCCTGATTCACTAGAAACATCCCTTCTGATTGAACACATCAAACAGCTCAAAAACGGACACGAAGTTGAAGGTCCACTTTACGATTTCGCCCAGCACAACAGATCAGATAAAACCGTTCTCATCAAACCATGTAAAGTCATCATCGTTGAAGGAATTCTGGTTCTTCACGAAACCCTACTAAGTGATCTTTTTGACTACAAGATCTACCTTGATGCAGACGCTGATGAAAGAATTCTAAGACGCGCAGCAAGAGATATCAAAATGAGAGGCAGAGAGCTTCCAGATATCATCGCTCAGTATCTATCCACTGTTAAACCAATGCACAACCTGTTTGTAGAACCTACAAAATCAGTTGCAGACATTATTATCAACAGTGCCCTGAACGAGGCTGCCTTTGACATTGTCAAAACCAAGATTGAAAGCATTATAGTTTCCAATAAAGATTAATTTTTCCTCCAACAACCAAGGTATTAAAATGGCTGCAATACTTAACCTTATAGGAATGGCTCTGATTATCGGAGTAATGTTCCTATGCTCAAACGGCAAAAAGAAAATCAAATGGACCATGATTGTCAAGGCACTGATTGCTCAGTTCGTGCTTTGCGTTATCTTTATTAAGGTTCCAACAGGTATCTGGATTATTGAGAAAATCTCTGATGCCTTCACCTTAGTATTAGGTTACGGCAGAAACGGTCTTGCTTTCGTATTCGGACCTCTAATCGATATCGAAAAGTCTGGCTTTATCTTCCTGTTCCAGGTTCTGACCAATCTGATTTTCTTCGGTGCTCTTGTTAGCGTACTGTCTTACCTTGGTATCCTTGGTCTTATCATTAAGATTATCGGTTCTATCGTAGGAAAATTCGTTGGTACCACCCGTGTTGAGAGCTTCATTACTGTAGCTAATATGTTCTTAGGTCAGACTGAGTCTCCTCTTCTGATTGCAAAATACCTTGAGAGCATGACCAGAAGTGAAATCTTCGTTGTAGTTGTTGCAGGTATGGGCTCTATGTCAGTATCAATCCTTGGCGGCTACAATGCACTTGGTATTCCAATGCAGTTCCTGATCCTTGCATGTACTCTGGTTCCTTTCGGCTCAATTATCATGTCAAAGATTATCTACCCTGAGCAGGAAGAAGTTGCTATCACCTCAAAACTTGAGATTGACAGAAAGGTTTCAGGCTGTAACGTTATCGATGCCTTAGGCAACGGTGCTATGGACGGTATCAAGCTGGTTTCAGCTATTGCCGCATCTTTAGTTGCTATTGTTGCAGTGGTTTCACTGATTAACGGTATCCTTTCACCTACCGGTGTTACCATTGAGAAAATCTTTGCCTGGATTTTCTACCCTATCTCATTCTTCATGGGCTTAAACGGTGAGTACACTGACTTTGGTGCACAGCTTTTAGGTTCAAAGCTTGTTCTAAACGAGTTCGTTGCCTTCTCTGACTTAGCTCCAGCTCTTACTAACATGGACTACAGAACTCAGGCTGTTCTATGTATCTCAATTGCAGGCTTTGCAAACATCGGAAGTATGGCTGTTTGTGTTGCTTCAATCGGCTCACTGTTCCCACCTAAGAAGCAGATTTTAGCACAGATTATTGTAAGAGCTCTGGTTGCAGCTTTTGCTCTGAATCTGTTCAACTCATTCCTGGTAGGCTTTGTTCTGTCATTCGGCTAATCTAAGTCTGTCTTAGAAAGAAGCTAATATTCACCCCACGTGGATATTAGCTTTTTTATTATCTGAATCCGTCTCTATCACCGCCAATCCCCTTGTCTAACACTTTCCCTTCTATATCGTCAAAGACAATCAATCACATCTAAGTTTGTTTAAGTTCTTTTTATTGTTTGAAGCATCAGGTCCAGATCTTTTATAATGCCTTCAGATTAAAAGGTAATTAAATGACAACACTAGAAATATTTATTACTGCAGTTGCTCTTTCCATTGATGCATCTGTATGCTCTGTAATCTACGGTAAGAAACAGACCTGTTCAGAATCTAAATTCCGCCATGCACTGACCATGGCCTTTACCTTTGGATTCTTTCAGTTTCTGATGCCGATGATTGGATTTAAATGTGGTGAATCAATCATTGGTTTAATCGACGAGTACGATCACTGGCTGGCCTTTATTCTTCTAGCATGTGTAAGTTTCAATATGGTAAAGGAAGCCTTTGAGGGAGAATCTCAGGAACCACGCCATATAAACTTTATGATTCTTTTAAGCCTTGGTATTGCAACCTCAATTGATGCACTGGCAGTTGGCTTTTCACTTGGTCTTACCTCAAATCCAAGAATACTCTACTCCTCTCTGGTAATCGGTATTGTCTGCTTTACCATTTCCTTTGTAAGCTTTATGGCAGGACAGCAGCTTTCAAAGTTCAAAAAGCTCGACAGAGTATTGAATCTTTTAGGTGCGATTACCCTGTTTTTAATCGGCGTTAAGATTCTTCATGAACACGGAGTTTTCTAAGCTACCAAGATTAGAAATAAACAGAAGCATTCAGATAAGAAAAAGGCTCAGAGGTTAAACCACTGAGCCTTAATTGTATTCTTTTAGGTTAAAGAACAGTCTAGCTGTTCTTCTCCTGCTCCATAGCTGCAGGTGATTTTGGAAGGATAATCATCTCACCGTCATCCTCGTATGATGGAGCAACAATCTCATTC
>JAZRAY010000163.1:0-5392 GCA_045634805.1 Succinivibrio sp.
TGCTTCTTTCTTCTTGGTAGCACCAACTTCCAGCATAACCATTGCGGCCATCATCTGGATTGACATGCCCTCGAACTCGGTACCCTTGATTGCATTAACACCTGAAGTAGAAACTGCTGAAACTGACATAATCGTATCCTCACTTTAGAAAAACTTTTCGGAAGCAGAGTTTTTTGTAAAACACATTTTCCTTTTCACTGACTTTTGATTTAAGTATAGTGTAAAATTTCTTAAATATTGCACCTACTTTTAAAGATATACTTCTTTTGTTGAATGTTGAGATAAATATCACATTTTACATGCATTTTTTTGCACTACACCTTACTTACTTATTTCTTTATAAAACAGTTATATGAAAAGCAATTCTGCAAGGCAATTCACATTTTTCAATTCAATGTTGATTTATCTTTTTATATTCATTTTGACTCAAAAACTTGAGGAAAATATATGAAGAAAACAGATGCTGTTCTGGTCATATTCCTATCAAAACCTATGTCTTCCAAATCGCCAAAGCTACAAAAAAAAGATAGAATGAGCCTATAACAAATTTATAAAGACAAACATAAGCAAGACATGAAAGATTCAATAGTATTTATCGCTCCAAACTCACATATAACCGCGCTGGCACAGAGCGCCATCTCACAGCTGAAACTGAACATTCCGGTAATTGAAGCCTACGATTACAATGCTATTGAAGCACTGCGAAAATTCCCTTCCTGCCATATTGTGATAAGCCGTGGCGGAACAGCAAATTACCTCAAAGGCATCAAAGGACTTACTGTCGTTGATTTAACAGCATCCTTCTTTGATATTCAGAAATCACTCAATGAGCTTATAGCAAAAGGCTGTAAAAAGATTGCTGTAGTCAGTCAGGATAATGTTATAGGTCCTACCCCTGCAGAGTTTTCTATTAACGATATTGAAGTTGAACTGCATCCATGTTCAAACGCCGAAGAGATTATGAATACAGTCAACACCTGTGTCAGAAACGGTGCTGATGGTATTGTCGGCTGTGTGGTGGCTATTGAGACCGCACGTCAGCACGCTGTGGAGATCTCCCCTGTTGAGGTTGATTTCTATTCTGTTAAAAAGGGTATTCTGCAGGCAGTTGAGCTTGAGAAGAATCTTGATAATCAGGAAAGAACAATTGACCGCCTTGAGTCTCTTTTAAACAACATCGAAGAAGGAGTTATCATCTTTGATGCCGAGAATAAACCAATTCTCTACAACGGATACGCCAGCAGAATCATGCGACCTGAGCCTCTGGATAAATGGTATGAGCTTTTGGAGGATGAGATAAAATTCACCTCTGATGCAGCGAGGGTAATCTCCTTAAATCAGAACAAGGTACTCATAAGAGTTATTCCCCTGGCCCATGATTCCCTTGAGGATAAGGTGGTGATCCTGCAGGATAGCTCCGCAATTGAGGAGACAGTTAAAACCATAAAACTTTCCTCCTACGAAAAAGGACTGTATGCCCGCCATAACTTCAAGGACATTATCTACTCCTGCCCATCCATGGAGGATACCGTATCCTTAGCCAAACGCTTTGCCAATTCAGATTCCACCATCATGATCTTCGGTGAAACCGGTGCCGGCAAGGAAGGCTTTGCCCAGAGTATTCACAACTACTCACCTCGTGCCAAAAAGCCATTTGTGTCTGTAAACTGTGCCTCCCTGCCTCAGGGCCTGGTGGCATCAGAGCTCTTTGGCTATGTGGAAGGAGCATTCACAGGAGCAAGGCGCAATGGCAAGAAAGGCCTTTTTGAAATGGCTCAGGGCGGTACCATCTTTTTAGATGAGATTACAGAAATTCCTCTTGAGGTACAGAGTCAGTTCCTGCGTGTGATTCAGGAGCGAGAGATCATGCGTATCGGCGATGACAAGATCATTCCTCTGGATATCCGCATCATCTGCGCCACCAACAAGGAAATCCTGACCTTATGCGAGGAAGGAAAGTTCAGATACGACCTCTACTATCGTCTTAACGTTTTAAGTCTCATCATCCCTCCACTTCGTGACAGAGGAGATGACATCCTTCTGATGTTCAGATCCTTTATCGCAGGCTTCTGTAAAAAGAAGATTTCAGACATCTATCTTGATGATGAGGTCAAGGATATTCTTCTAAGCTACTCATGGCCAGGTAACGTACGTGAACTTAGAAACGTGGCAGAGGCATTATCCTTCTACGGAAGTGACATTAAAAAACAGAATGTTGAAAGAATTCTGTACAGAAAGACAGGCTCAATCTCGACCTCTCATCACTCATCCGACAGCATATTCAGGGATGATCTGACCTTAAGGGAGCTTGAAAGATACTACTACAAGTACATGATTGCCCGCCATTCAAATTCTGAGGTTGCAAAGCTTGCCGGTATCGCTCGCTCTACACTCTGGAGAAAAATCAAAGAGCTGGAAATCGAAGACTAGCATTTGTGATCTTTTTCAAAATCAGATGTTTTATTTTAAAACACCATAAAACATCTGATTAGTTACCTTTTGTTCGATTTTGAAACACAATCTCTAAAAAATCCCATTCTTACGTCATTTTTTTCAGTTGGCACAAACGTTGCTACTATTGTTCTGTTCGTTAAAACCAAACCTGGTGTTTGTTAAAAATAAATACGAATTGTGAACATAAGGAACAAAGATATGAAAAACATACTAACCAAAGCTACCCTGGCAGCATGTCTTGCTGCTGTTATGACCATCGGTGCAGCATCAGCTCAGGCAGACGATACTGTAGTTCTGCGTGTCGGCTATGCAAATAACCCTGGCGAGCCTTTTGATTTAGGCTGTCAGAAATGGAAAGAGATTATCGAAGAGCGCTCAGGCGGTAAGTTCAAGATTGAGCTTTACCCATCATCTCAGCTAGGCTCAAAGGATGACGTAATGGATCAGATGGTTGCAGGCGAGCCTGTATGTACACTGACCGACGGTGCATTCTTCTATGACCGAGGTGTTAAGGATCTGGGTATCGTTTTCGGACCATTCCTGTTCAACACCTGGGATGAGGCATTCAAGCTCAACAACAGCCAGTGGTATCAGGATCAGGCAAAGCTTGTAGAAGAGAAAGCACATCTTAAGATCATCGGTACCGACTGGAAGTACGGTGCACGACATACTCTGACCACCAAGCCAGTTAACAAGGTTGAAGATTTCAAGGGCATGAAGATTCGTGTTCCTACAAACAACATTCAGGTTAAGGGCTTTGAGGTTCTGGGCGCAACACCTACCCCAATGGCATTAGGCGAAGTTTATACCTCTCTTCAGCAGGGTACCATCGACGGTGTGGAGAACCCACTTGCAGTTCTATACAACGGAAAATTCCATGAGGTTGCAAAATATCTGTTATTAGACGGTCACGTATTCAACATCACCAATATCGTTGTTGGTACTGATTTCTACAATTCTCTGACTCCTGAGCAGCAGAAGCTTCTGGTTGAAACCTGCCACGAGGCTGCAATGTACCAGAACAAGATTGTTGAGGATTCTGAGGCAGACATTCTTGCTAAATTCAAGGCTGAAGGCGTAACTGTTGTAGATCCATCTCCTGAGTTCAAGAAAGCTTTAGTTGAAACCTCAAAGAAGTTCTATTCACTTCCAGATTTCAAAGACTGGACTCCAGGTCTATATGACACTGTAAAGAAAGCTATGCAGTAGCTTAAAAACAGGACCGTCGTACGGCGGTCCTGCCTCATATTAAAAATCATTATTTTTCAGATAATTATGAAGAAATCAAATTTTATCGTTAATATAGATCTGTTCCTTGCAGCCGTGGCTCTCTGCGTTCTGGTGTGTGTAACCTTCGGCGGAGTAATCATGCGCTACTTTGTGGGCAAACCTATTATCTGGGCCGAAGAGGTTCAGCTGTGGTGCTTCTTATGGATGACATTCCTGGGCGCCGGCGCAGCCTTCAGACACGGAAGTCATGTAGCAGTTGAAATGGTGGTCAGTCTATTTCCTCAAAATATCCAGAAATTCATTGAGAAAATGGATTACGTCATCTGCATGGTGGTACTGGGCTATCTTGGCTTTTTAGGATGTGACATCATCAAGCTGATGATGAAGATCGGCAAATCAACCTCCATCCTACACGTACCATTCTATTTCATCAACGGCATTATCCCAGTCTGCTGTGTACTGATGATGGTATCTCTTACCTATGCAACCTTCTTTATGAAAAAGGAAGAAGGAAAGAATACGGAAGAGAAAACTGAAGATAAGGCCAAGGAGGAGTAATCATGGATTTTTCTATCGGACTTTCCTCCATACTGCTTTTGGTATTCCTGTTTTTAAAGGTTCCAGTATTTATTTCAATTCTGGGTGCTGCCGCAACCTATTTTGCGCTTCACACCGAGATCAACTCTGTAATTCTGGCTCAGCGTGTACTGGCAGGCTCCCAGTCAATTCCTCTTTTAGCCATACCTTTCTTCGTATGTGCCGGCGTCTTCATGAACTACACCGGTGTTACCAAGAGAATTGTGGATTTCTGCGAGGCGGTTGTAGGCAACGTCATCGGCGGTATCGGTCATGTTACTGTTCTAGTGGCAACTCTTATGGGTGGACTTTCAGGCTCAAATCTTGCTGATGCTGCCATGGAAGCAAAGATGCTGGTACCGGAAATGGAGAAAAGAGGCTTCTCAAAGGCTTTCGGTTCAGTACTGGTTGCAACCTCAGCAATTATTACTCCTCTGATTCCTCCTGGAATTGCAATGATTATCTACGGCTCCATTGCCAACGTTTCAATCGGTAAGCTGTTCGTTGCAGGTATCGGACCTGGTGTAATTCTCTGTGTAACCCTGATGATCCTTGTGGCTCTGGTTTCCTACAAGCGTGGATACAGAAGCACCATCAAGGTAGACACTTCAGCTGCAAGAGTATGGAAAACCTTCCGCGGTGCCTTCCTGCCACTGTGTCTTCCAGTAATCATCATCGGCGGTATCCGTATCGGTGCCTTCACCCCAACAGAAGCCGGCTCTGTAGCTATCGTCTACTCCCTGTTCCTGGGTGTGGTCTATCGTGAGATGACTTTAAAGGATGTAATCCGCGGCATGAAGGAGACCGTACTGACCTCCTCAGCCATCATGCTGATCATCGCCGCCGCTTCTGCCTTTGCCTGGGCCCTGACCAAGGAGAAGGTACCACAGTACTTTACAGGACTCTTCATTGAGCATCTTAACAATCCTGTAATCTTCCTATTATGTGTAAACCTGTTCCTCTTAATCATCGGCATGTTTATCGAAGGTAACGCCGCCATGATTATTCTGGTGCCTCTGCTTGCACCTCTGGCCAAGCACTTTGGTATTGATGAGATTCACTTTGCAATGGTGGTGATCTTCAACTTTGCCCTGGGAGCCATCTCGCCTCCAATGGGAACGCTGATGTTTGT
>JAZRAY010000164.1:0-2182 GCA_045634805.1 Succinivibrio sp.
GCTATCTGGCAGGTTGGCAAGCGTCGTTTTGCAAAGGTTACAGTTGCCTAAATTTTCAAACATTAAGGAATAGTTTTATGACACAGGACGAATTGAAGGTAATGGTTGCCAAGGCAGCCTTAGATTATATTCCAGCAGGAAGTGTTTTAGGTGTTGGCAGCGGTTCAACCGTTATGAAGTTTATTGAGCAGATCGGAATCAACAAGGTTCCTGTTGCTGCTGCAGTAAGCTCATCAAACAAGACCACTGAAGCATTAAAGTCAATTGGCGTTAATGTTGTTGATCCTAACGAGACACAGCCTTATGACGTATATATCGACGGTGCTGACGAGGTTGATCCTAACTTCAATATGATCAAGGGTGGCGGTGCCTGCCTGACAAGAGAGAAGATCCTGACCTCAATGGCCAAGAAGTTTATCTGTATTGTTGATAAGTCAAAGCTTGTTGATACATTAGGTAAGTTCCCTCTGCCTGTGGAGATTATTCCTATGGCACGTGAGCAGGTTGCAAGAACCCTGCGTGCATTAGGCGGCGAGCCAGTTCTGCGTAAGGACTGCATCACTGATAATGGCTGTGAGATTCTTGATGTTCACGGTCTGAAGATCACTGATCCTCTGGCTTTAGAACAGAAGATCAACCAGATCCCAGGTGTAGTAACCGTAGGTCTGTTTGCTGCTAAAGGTGCAGATATTGTGCTTTATGCAACTGAAGAAGGTGTTAAGGTTTTAAAGCGCAGCTAGTCCTTACACCTGAATAATAATTATTAGAATAAAGCTTTCATGATTACATGAAGGCTTTTTTAGTGACGATCCTCCTTAAAAGTGAGGAAATCACTTTGTTTTAGAATGATTACAGCTATTAAGTATTAAAAATGTTTAAGAGGAATAACCAGTATAAGTCTTCTTTAGACTACGAACCATTATTACCTGAAGAATCTGCTTTTGCTTCCCGCAATGAAAAGACCATGCTCATTTTTATGGTTATTGCTCTTCTGATTTGCGGTATCGGAATAGTGTTCAGTATAACTTTTTTAAGCTATATCTTTTTCTCTGGTCCCGTCATTAATTAGTATTGAAGCCATTCCTCTATGAATGGCTTTAATATCCAAAAGGCAAAGATCTCTCCAGCAGCTTTTGTTATATAGAAAAACTACTGGCTGTTGTCGTTATTCTGCTTGAATAAATCAGATAAATTTATTAGCTCAAGATTTTCCCTAGGGGCTATCTCAAATCCTGATCTGGAAATGAACACGTATTTGTAAGGTTTTAATTCGGTAGCTTTAACCTGTTCAATCTCTTTGTCTATAATTGATTTGGTAATCTTTTGTTTTCTGAACTTTGCTTCGTAAAAGACATAGCCTTTTTCATCTAAAGTTACAACGTCAAATTCTCCATTCCTGTGATTAACAGGATCATCGTAATAGTATTTGCCAATTTTCTCTATTACTGGAGATATATTTCCTATACGATTCTGTCTGATAAGATATTGTCTGCAGATTGTTTCAAAGCGGTGAGGAACGTAGTCTTCCTCAAAGCTCTGGGCTATATA
Source organism: Succinivibrio sp. (assembly GCA_045634805.1). Classification (GTDB taxonomy): domain Bacteria; phylum Pseudomonadota; class Gammaproteobacteria; order Enterobacterales; family Succinivibrionaceae; genus Succinivibrio. The sequence goes on from JAZRAY010000164.1 coordinate 1,549, forward strand.
TTTGTCAAAAAATATATCTTCGTCCATTATTTTCTGCTGTGAAGAATACTTAAAAATATATCTATAGTAGAAAAGAGAAAGGTTGTCGTTGATTCTGTAACTTGTTTTCTTTCTGTTGTTTTCATCGTTGATAGGTGATGTTTTTTCAACAAGTTCCATTCGAATAAGTTTATTTAGAATATCCACCAGTGTAGGACTGCTTGTTACGTGAGACTGGGATAGAATATCACTGAATCTGGAATATCCTCTTGATAGGGCATCAATAACCTCGTTTGCATTTGTGATTTTTGCAATTTCTGAGTTCAGATACATTGTGACTTCGTTTTCAAGACGAGATCCTGATGAAGATATAAGTTCGATAATATTCTCTCTGACGGATTTTCTGTCATCTATCAACCTGTTGTAGTAGGGGATTCCTCCAAAGACTGAATATATTCTGATTTTGTCTTCTTCAGAAAAATCTGGATAAAAAAATGATGATTCGTAGAAATCCATTTGCTGAAGATTTATTACCAGATCCACTCGTCCAAACAGAGGATTTGAGTGTTCAAGCAGTGATTTCATGATCTCTACATATGAACCAAGGATTACAATCGTAAGCTTGGATGTTTCTCTGTACTGATCTATCTTTGCC
>JAZRAY010000165.1:0-6813 GCA_045634805.1 Succinivibrio sp.
GAACGACATGGCTACGATCCGACTTCCCTTTCCTTCAATAGCCTCTAAAGCCTCGCCCTGAAGGGTAACAGAATTCTTGGTTGTAGATTTTACTTCTTCAGCCTCTACACCACCTTCAATCTTAGGCAGCAGACCACCTTCATCGTGAACAGCTTCTTTCTCTGAGCCTTTTGGTCCGTTTGCCTTGATATCGTTGATTGAACCTGCTGAAACAGCAAGAGGATCATCGCTTACGCTCTGCTCCTTTTTGTCTCCCTCGTCACCGAAGGTAAGCTTGTTTGCAGCTGCAGGATCTGCAATTGAGGTAGAAACCTCAACCTTCTGCTTGGCAGGATCCTCTGCAGGAGTCTTTCCAAAAAGTCTATCAACTACGTTGGTTCCCAGGAAAACAGGAATTAGGCAGGCCAAAACAATAACTACACAGACAATAGCTATAAAAATACCTGTACTGCTGTGTTTCTTTACTTCAGACACATTCTTATCAACATTCTGATTCTGTTGATCTTTCTCTACTTCAATAGGATCTGCCATAAAAGTCTCCGTTAGTTTGATGATTCTACCCAGATTACCGTCGCATGCCTCAAGTGCATTAGGTAATTTAGGTAAAATGACGTTATATACTTTCTCAAGCCCAGCATGTTCAAATAACTGTCTGCTGATTTCCAAAGACTCCTGCATAGAAATTTTTGGAATTTCATACTCTTTCACTTCAAGCTTATCATTTAATGAAGATGAGATCTTAGCCTGAGCCCACAAAGGATGAGATGTGATCAAAAATGAAAAACGATTTTGACCTAAAAACTGAGAAAAGAGTTCGAATACTTCATCTGAGAAGGTTGTAATAACATCATCAATGTTATCAATTACAACCAGCAGTTTCTGTCTTACAGGAATAGATAAGGATTTAAAGCTCTGATATAGAGGAACAGTCTCATCCCATTTATCAACAGGAGCCGCCTGCTGAAGAAACAGCTGTCTGAGACGTTCTATAGACATCTCCCTCTGGCAGGGAATAAAGACAGTAGAAAAAGTCTCATCGAGCGCATTTACAATGTGTTCACAGACACTTGTTCTACCGCTTCCAGAATTACCGGTCAGAAAAATAATTTTTTCACCGTATTCCAAATCAGACTGCAGGTGTTTCACGCAGTCCAATAATGACTTTGCGGTTGAAAAATTCTGATATTTCATCAGGTCCCCAGTAATTCCAATCGATAGCAGTTATGTCTGAACACTCTGTTCCAGCACACGAATATACATATTCATGCTTAGATTGAGGTTAGACATTATCATTCATAAAATCTTTACAATAACTACTGGGATTTTACTACATTATTTCAGGCAGTTAATCAGATTTTTTATCTCTTCATCGGATACGTCAGAAAATATTTCAACTTTACCGATTGAAGTTGGAAGAACATATCTGATAGTGCCCTGTCTTACTTTTTTGTCATGACGCATATGTCTGATAAAATCTTCAGCAGTCATGTCCTCAGGGATTCTGGTTGGAAGAAGAGCTTTTCTGCAAAGCTCCATCATTTTGCTGTCATCACTTTCAGAAATCAGACCGCGTTTTTTAGCAAGAGCTGAAGCAATGACCATTCCCAGTCCAACTGCCTCACCATGCAGCCAGGTACCAAAACCTAAAAATGCTTCTATGGCATGACCAAAAGTATGACCATAATTTAAGATTGCACGAAGACCATGTTCCTTCTCGTCCTCTGAAACCACACTGGCCTTAATCTGGCAGCAGCACTTTACGATTTTGGCAATAACCTCAAGGTCATAGTCGAATACCTTTTCAATATTCTGCTCAAGATAGCTGAAGAAATCATCATCATAGATAATGGCAGTCTTTACCACTTCGCCAAGACCTGCAGTTAACTCTCTTTTTGGAAGAGTCTTCAGGGTTTCAAGATCAGCGATAACAGCCTTTGGCTGATAAAAAGCACCGATCATATTCTTGCCTAAAGGATGATTGATTGCAGTTTTACCACCTACAGAAGAATCAACCATTGCCAGAAGAGTGGTTGGGATCTGAATAAAAGGAATACCTCTCTGATAGGTAGCAGCAGCAAAGCCAGCCATATCACCGACAACACCGCCGCCCAGAGCGATAATGGCACTGTCGCGGGCAAAATTGTTCTCAAGCAGAGCAGTCTGAATTGCCCAGAAACTTTCGATGGTTTTATAGGCCTCACCATCTCTTAATACACACTGACAAACTTTAAAACCAGATTCTTCAAGCTGTTTTTTAAGAGATTCAAAGTAAAGAGGTCCAACAGTATCATTGGTTACAACCATAAGCTCAGTGATTTTAGGCAGAGCTTTTCTGACCAGTTCACCATAATGCTGAGAAGTACCGATGTAAATTGGATATGAACGTTCATTAAGTCCGACTGTTATATTTTCCATCTTTGTTATTTCCTGATTTCTGCCTTAATCTGTTCTACGCATTCTTTAATTGTATGAGTGTTGGTATCGACCAGACAGTCCTGGACCTCTTCATATAAAGGCTTTCGCTTGGAGAAGATCTCGTTTAATCTTGCTTTTGGATCTTCAACATTGATCATTGGTCGATTTGAATCATTCATTGTTCTTAAATACTGAGTATCAACATCGGCATAAAGATAAACAACAAAGCCATTGTCCTTCAGAATCTGTCTGTTCTCTTCTGAACCTACGATTCCGCCACCGGTTGCTATCACAGCTTCATATTTAAGACACTTTTTTAAAACTTCAGTTTCAATCTTTCTGAATCCACTCTCCCCTGATTCCTCAAAAATCTCAGGAATGCTCTTTAAAGTGGTTCTTACAATCTCTTCATCAACATCAATAAAAGGTTTCTGAGTAAGTAATGCCAATGATTTTCCGATGGAACTTTTTCCAGCCCCCATAGGACCAACAAGGAAAATTCTGTTTTTTTCTGCTCTGGACATTACTTCTCCGATTATCTGAAACTGATTAAATGTAGTACTTAGGAAATTCTACTTCATTTTGAGATTTTTCAACAAGAAACGACACCGATTGCACAGAAATAGCAATTCTTCCATACATACAAAATGAAGAAAACCTGAAGCAATCCGCAGAAAAAAGTAAAGATTGGCACCTATACTTGACTTACATGTTGATTTTATTGGAAAAGTTTTAAATTTAAGTAGAGAAGGGATTATATATGCATACAAAAATACTTGTTGCTGCACTTACTCTTTCACTGGGGCTTACAGGCTGTTCATTGCAGAGTTCTGGGACAGGTACAGCCAACAATTCGATTACAGACAAATCAGAAATTCCGACAATAGATGAAGTGGATCCAAAGCCTTTCTTCAACAAAAAATCCTATCCTGAATATTATCTTTGTATACCTACCCCTCCTGATGATAAGTCTCTCGAATTTGCAAGAGACAAGAAAATATATAAGAAAAACAGGAGCCTTAAGGATACACAGGTCTGGAACGATGCCCGAACCTTCGCAAGCTATGATCCAAGTTATATAGCGCGTTTTTTCTCAAAGGAAACGGGGCTTAATATTTCAAAAGAAAATACTCCGTGGACATACTACCTCATTACCAGAGTCTTTAGGGATGCTAAAACAGGCGGAACAAAAGCTATCAAGCAACACTACCAGAGGGTAAGACCTTTTGTTTATTACAACGAAAGAACCTGTTCCACAATTGAAGATGATCGTGATCATTTAAACTCAGGCTCATATCCATCAGCACATTCTGCATATGGAAATCTGGTGGCACTGATTTTAAGTGAGATAGTTCCTTCAAAACAGGTTGAAATAATCAAAGCAGGACAGAAGTTTGGCTACTACAGAGTTGTATGCGGTTTCCACTGGCAGTCTGATATTGAAGCAGGAGCTTTAATTGCAGGATATGTAAATGCAAAACTGCACACCAATTCAGATTTTCTGCATGCATTGGAAATGGCAAAAAAGGAGGTTAACAACCTGACTTTTCCAAAGAATAAGCCCCTCCAAAAATGAATCACCGCTAAAAAAGACAGCGGTGATTTCTGTATCTAAAAAAACTCAGAACTATTATTCAGATGTCTTTGTTTCAGTCTGTTCCTCGGCATTCTCCTCTACCTTTGGATGGAACATAAAGTAGAACAGTATGCAGATAACGAGAGCATATACACTGAAACTCATCCAGCTTGGATACCAGTCTATTTTGCCTTCTACATCAGTATTCATGTTGATTACAGACTGAGCGAACATGGAGCCAACTGACGAACCGACACCGTTAGCCATCATCCAGAACAGGCCCTGTGCACTGCTGCGGATATTATTTGGAGCTCTGTTGTCAATATAGATTGAACTTGAGATTACGAAGAAATCAAATGCAAATCCATAGACAATCATTGACAGGATCAGAAGGTATAGTCCTGAACCAGGATTACCCTCGCCCATAAAGAAGAATCTTAACGCCCAGGCAGCCATTGCAAGTAGCATTACAGCTTTAATGCCAAAACGCTTTAAGAAGAATGGAATCAAAAGCAGACAGCCGCATTCACTGATCTGAGAGAGAGAATAAAGAATATTTGAATGCTTAACAGCAAATGAATCAGCATACTCAGCCATACTTGAGAAGCTTGAAAGATATGGTGTTCCGTATGCATTTGCAATCTGCAGATTTACACCAAGGAGTGCTGAGAATATGAAGAAGATACACAGCTCCTTATTCTTAAACAGACCAAAGGCATTAAGACCAAACATTTCTCTTAATGTCTGATGCTTTAACTGTTTCTGATGATCACACATAGGCAGAGTAAAGGTATAGAGGAAGAATAGTAAACTTACTATGCCTGAAAGCATAAACTGCTTTTCTGTGGCTTCAAAGTTAAACAGATCGGTCAGCCACATGAATACAACAAATCCGATTGAACCGAAAACTCTAATTGAAGGGAAGTGCTTTACAGTATCCAGATTCTCCTGCTCTAAAAGTGTGTACGAAACTGAAAGTACCAGAGAGTATGATCCCATATAACAGGCGATGCAGAAGAAATAAACAATGTACATTTTTGAATAGTACATTCCCGCATCCGGCTGACCGCCTATGTAGAACAGAACCATCATGCCCAGGCCACACAGAAGATGGCACAGACCTAGGACTCTTACTGGCTGAATATATCTGTCAGCAATAATACCGGCTATGGTTGGTGTAAAAAACGAAACGATACCTATCAGAGCATAAAAAGAACCAATACGGCTGGCAAGGCCTATGTGAACAAAGTAGTTTCCCATACTTATGAGATAAGCACCCCATGCACCCATATGAAGAAAGTTCAATATAGCAAGACGAACCTTAATACCCATATTCACACCACTTTGTAAAGCAAAACAGAAAATCGCTGTAAAAAAATCAATTTCAATAACAACGAATTAGGATGATTTTCCATTCCTTACTTGTGATTGTAGTAGAACGAATTGGATACTTTATTGTCTTGTATAAAAAATTAGACACAAACAAATAGAATTAAACTCAGAAAAAATGAAAGATGACTGTTTTGTCACATTTTTTTTGAGGATTCAACGGCTATGCTTTTTAAAGAGGCAAAAGGAAGATAATAGACAGATACTGAAAAAGTGTGTTTTCCAAGTGTCATAATATATAATATACACACAAAATAAGAGATGCTTAGTTTTTAACAGAGGCTTTTTGTGTTTTTTAAATATTTAAGAATCGCTCTTTGGGCCGGTTTATTCGGAATCGGAGCCATTGGCGTTGCAAGTGCAGGTTTATATTATCAGGCTCTAGGTGATCTTCCTGATGTAGAAAAATTAAAGGAAGTCAGTTTTGAAACTCCTATGAAGATTTACACCGCAGATAACAAACTGATCGGTGAATTCGGAGAAGCAAAACGTATTCCAGTCTCAATTGATAAAATTCCAGATAAATTAAAGAAAGCTTTTCTGGCAATTGAAGATACCCGCTTCTATGAACACAGCGGTATTGATCCAATCGGTATTTTCCGTGCCGCAGTTGTTTCTCTTACAGCAGCATCTGCACGTCAGGGTGCAAGTACCATCACTCAGCAGGTTGCAAGAAACTTCTACCTGACCAGAGAAAAGACTATTCAGAGAAAACTTAAAGAAATCTTCATCTCACTTAGAATCGAACAGGTTCTTACCAAAGAGGAAATCTTTGAACTATACCTAAACAAGATTGCCTTAGGACACAGATCTTATGGTGTTGCAGCCGCAGCCCAGACTTACTACGGCAAAAATCTTGACGAGTTAACCTTAGGACAGATGGCTACTATTGCAGGTCTTCCAAAGGCTCCTTCTGTATTAAATCCTATTTCTAATCCAGAGCGTTCAAAGGAAAGAAGACATCTTGTTTTAGAGAGAATGCTTGCTTTAGGATTCATTACCGAGGAAGAATACAAAAATGCTGAAGCTGAACCTTACAGAGCAGAATTCCATTCTTCAAAGCTAGAGTCATATGCTCCTTACGTAGCAGAAAGTGTCCGTCAGACAGTCATCGACAAATACGGTGATCAGGCTTATCTTGACGGTTATGAAATCTACACAACCATCCTGTCAAAAGATCAGGAAGCAGCAAACTATGCAGTATTCAAAGGCGTAACCGACTATGACAGACGCCATGGCTACAGAGGTGCAGCTGATAATATCAATAAGATCAAGGATTACAATCCTGATACCTTTGATAGAGCAAAGTATCTGTATGCTGCAGATAAATTCCATTACATCAAGCCTGCAATTGTTACTGAAATCAGTGATGAGAACGGCATCTGTACAGCTGTTGCCAGAAAGGATAAAGAGGTAAAAATCACCTTTGACAA
>JAZRAY010000166.1:0-1974 GCA_045634805.1 Succinivibrio sp.
GTACTTATTGTTACAACCGGTGTTCTGCTTCAGATTCTAAGTAATTTCGCAGACGACTATGGAGATGCTTTAAAGGATGCTGACGGTCCAAACAGATTAGGACCAATCCGTGCCGTAATGATTGGCTCCATCTCTCTTACACAGCTGAGAAAGGCCATGGGCACTGTAACAGTTGCTGCTACCATCTGCGGTATTCTTGCAATTTATATGTGTCTTGGAAGTAATCTTCAGGCCTTAGCATGGTTTGCCTTCCTGGGGGTGTTTGCAATTCTGGCCGCGATTTTCTACACCATCGGTTTTGCCTATGGCTATAAGGGCTTTGGTGATATAGCCGTATTTATCTTTTTCGGACTTGCAGCTGTAGCCGGCTCTCAGCTTCTGGTTCTGGGTGCAAGCGGACAGCATGTGGATATATTCCCTGATACTATTTATCTTGCATGTGCCATCGGTATTCATTCTGTAATGATTCTGCATGTATCTGCCATGAGAGATATCGATGAGGATCGTTTAAACGGTAAGAAGACTATTGCAGCAAGACTAGGTCACAGACTATCAGGTATCTATCTTGTAACCATGTTTGTGATATCAGCAATGCTTTCACTGGGCGCATGTCTGACTTCTCACAAGCTCTGGGAGTGCTCAATTCTGGTTGTAGCGCTTATACCTCTTTTAGCCTCAACATACAGAGCCTTTATTCACTGTGAGGATGGAACCAAGGTTGCAAAGGAACGTAAATTCAGCCTTATCGGCTGCGCTATTCACAATATTGCCTGGATTGTTATTCTGATTGTTGATTTCTGGGTTTACTACTAAAAAAACTCAGAACATAGCATAGACAGAAACAACAGCATTGAAGGTTATCTTACTGAATTGCTGTTGTTTTTTTTATTACTGCTTGTAGAAGATTCTGGTGAAGCACAGCAGTACAGGCAGAATCTCAAGACGTCCTAAAATCATGTCACAGCTGAAAAGCAGACATAATGAATCTGAAATCTGACTGAAGTTGGTTGATGGGTTTAAGGTTGTACCCATTGCAGGACCGATGTTTGAAAGACATGATATGGTTGCGGTTACAGAGTCGCCCAGATCAAGTCCTAAAATTGAGGCGATAACTGAAGATACAGCAAGAATAGCGATGTAGGACACCATGTAGGTAATAACTGCTGACAGGGTGCCTGGATCGATTACCTTGCCCTTGAATCTTGGTTCACTGACGATATGTGGATGGATCAGTTTTAACAGCTGTGTCTTGTACATCGAATAGCAGATCTGCAGACGGAAGGTCTTGATACCGCCTGATGTAGACCCGGAACATCCACCGATAGCAAGAATAAAGAGGAATGCCATGGAAGCAAAGTGATTCCATAAGGTGAAGTCCTCAAGACCGAAACCTGTTGTTGAGGTGATAGCCACAACGTTAAACAGGGATATTCTAAAAGCCTTCTCAATGCTGTAATCATTCTTGAAAATCAATGAGATAGCAACACTTGTTGCGATAATCAGATTGATAAGCAGAAAGCCTCTGACCTGCTGATCTTTGAAGAACTGCAGATAGTTACCTGCAAGTGATGACAGAATCAGCATGAACGGACAGCTTGAGATGAACATGAAGATGATGGCAGTGTACTGAATGAAAGGTGAAGTACCATTCATGGACATATCAGTAGGAGTCATACCTCCGGTAGCCACTGTACTCATTGCTGTGGTTACTGCTCTGAACAGATCAAATCCGCCAACCACATACAGGAAGGTACACAGACCAAGAATCGCAATGTACCAGATGATAAGAGACAGAGCCATAATCTTGATATGTGGGGTATACTTTGCTGAATCATCAAAGGAGCTTGATTCTGTACGGAAAATACTCATTCCACCCATTGCTGAGATTGGAAGAATGATAACCGCCAAAGCCACGAATCCTACGCCTCCTACATACTGCAGAATAGCTCTCCATAAAAGAATGGCATTTGGTCT
>JAZRAY010000167.1:0-4971 GCA_045634805.1 Succinivibrio sp.
CTCCTAACTATGATAAGTACGACATTGATTTTGCAACAATACTGAACAACTTCGACGAATTCTACTAATAAGTTAATTCTAAATTTCTAAATTAACCTCAACAGCAGCTCTGAAAACAGGGCTGCTGTTTTATAAATCGTGTTATTAAATCCGATAAATTACGCTTTTCTCTTCAGTCTGTATTTTCATTCTCTTTCAATCATCAGAAAACTTCCGCAATATCAACTAAAAATCCTTTTGCATGATTGCGATTTTTAAGCCTTGCTTTACAAATTTTGTGATCTGTATTCAAGTGAACTAACCATTTAAAATAGCAATATAAAATGGAAAAGTGTGATCTATAGACAAAATTAAAACTAAATATATATAGATTTTCGTAAACGTTTGCGATTTTTATTGCAAACAAAAATAAATTAATTTATAAATATACACACATAAGGAACAACATAAGTTTCCATAAGAACAAAATCCACTTAAAGAGGAACATAAACAATGCTACCAAATATCCCTAATGTAAATCTTGGCGTTATCGCTGTATCAAGAGACTGTTTTATCCGTTCACTGTCAGAGCGCCGTCGCGCTGCTGTTGTTAAAGCTTGCCAGGATAAGGGTATCAAGATTAACGAAATCAAAGTTACCGTTGAAAATGAAAACGATGCACTAAAGGCTGTAGAAGAGGCAAAGAATGCAGGTTGCAATGCCTTGGTTGTATTCTTAGGAAACTTTGGTCCTGAAACTCCAGAAACTCTGATTAAAAAGTTCTTTGATGGTCCTTGTATGTTTGTTGCAGCAGCAGAGGAAACCGGCAACGATCTTATCGATGGTCGTGGTGACGCATACTGCGGTATGTTAAACTGCTCATACAACTTAGGTCTACGTAAGCTAAAGGGCTTCATCCCTGAGTATCCAGTTGGCACCGCATCAGACATCGCTGATATGGTTGCAGACTTCCTGCCTGTTGCTCGCACTCTGATTGGTTTAGCAAATCTTAAGATCATCACCTTCGGACCACGTCCACAGGACTTCTTCGCATGTAACGCTCCAATCAAGGGCTTATATGACATCGGTGTTGAAATCGAAGAGAACTCAGAGCTTGATTTATTAGTAGCTTACAGAAAGCATGCCGGCGATCCACGTATTAAGGATGTAGCAGCTGACATGGCTAAAGAATTAGGTACCAACGGTAATACCTATCCAGATATGCTTGAGAGAATGGCTCAGTTTGAGTTAACCTTAGTTGACTGGGCAGAGCAGCACAAGGGTTCACGTAAGTATGTAGTATTTGCAGACAAGTGCTGGCCAGCATTCCCAGAGGAGTTCGGTTTCGAGCCTTGCTATGTAAACTCACGTTTAGCATCACGCGGTATGCCAGTAGCTTGTGAGGTAGATATCTTCGGTGCTTTATCAGAGTACATCGGTGCATGTGTAACTGAAGATGCTGTAACCTTACTTGATATCAACAACTCAGTTCCTCAGGATTTATTCAACGAGGATATCAAGCCTAAGTTCTCACAGTACAAGCTGACCGACACCTTCATGGGCTTCCACTGCGGTAACACTCCATTCTGCAAGCTGACCACAACTGACAGCTGCAACATGAAGCTTGGCAAGATCAACTACCAGATCATTCAGCACCGTCTGTTAGAGCCAGCAGGTTCAACCCCTGACTTTACCCGCGGTACTCTAGAGGGCGATCTGACTGCAGGTCCAATTACCTTCTTCAGACTGCAGACCACTCCAGATACCAAGCTTCAGGCTTATGTAGCAGAGGGTGAGGTTCTGCCAGTAGGTACACGTTCATTCGGTGGTATCGGTATCTTCGCAATTCCAGAGATGGGACGTTTCTACCGTCACGTTCTGATTGAGAAGCGTTATCCACACCACGGTGCAGTAGCATTCAGCCACGTTGGTAAGGCTCTGTACAACATCTTCAACATGTTAGGTATTGAAACTGTTAACTACAATCAGCCAGCAGGTGTTCTATACCCAACAGAAAATCCATTTGCTTAATAATCTTTGTTTAAATTTTGTGCCAGGGCTTGTCCCTGGCTTTTTTGTATTTATAGCTGATATTCCATATCCTGTAACTCTTTTAATCTATCGTTTAGCCAGTATTTAAAGCTCCAGAAATTCTCTAAAAAACTTTTAAATTCAAGCTAATATTTCCTAAATTACCCTCATTTTACCCAGTTTTTATTGGTGCAAAATTACCTAAAATCAGCATTAATTTAGTGCAGAGCTATATTAGCTATGTAAATTTTGGTGCAAGACGATGATTCAAATTTATCTCAAAATAATTTTTGGGTATCGTAAACCCATAGAAAAAATTTAGTGAGGTAATTTATGAAACGATCATTAAAAATCGGTACAGTGCTTCCACTGTATTTATTAACACAAAGCGCTTTAGCCGAAGATACCCTAAGTCAGACTGATAACGGCTTTATCCTGATGTCTGCAATGCTGGTTTTACTGATGTCCATTCCTGGAATCGGTCTTTTCTATTCAGGTCTGACAAGAGCAAAGAACGTTCTGTCAACCATTGAGCAGACTCTTGCAGTTTTCTGTATCGCAATTCTTTTATGGTTTACTGTAGGTTATTCAATCGCCTTCGGCGGTACCGACGGCGCTTTAGGAAGCTTCTTTGGTGAACTGTCAAAGTCATTTTTAGGCGGAATCACTGCAGATTCACTATCAGGCTCAATCTCTGAGCTGACCTTTGTAATCTTCCAGGGCGCCTTCTGTGCAATTTCATCCTGTCTTGTTGTAGGTGCTACCGTTGAGCGTGTTAAGTTCTCAGCTGTACTGATTGCACTTTCAATCTGGATCGTTTTATCTTACGCTCCACTTGCTCATCAGGTATGGGGCGGCGGTTTCATTGACACCGTTTTCATGTCCTATGATTTTGCCGGCGGTACCGTTGTTCACATCAACGCTGCTGTATGTGGTATTACCGGTGCTTTCATGTTAGGCAGAAGAAATGATTTAGGTAAAGTTGTCATGACTCCACATAACCTTGGCTTTACCTATATCGGTGCATGTCTGCTGTGGATCGGCTGGTTAGGCTTTAACGCAGGTTCAGAGCTATGTGCAGACGGTGTCAGTGCCTTAGCATTCATCAACACTGTTCTATGTCCTGCAGCTGCAGCCTTAACCTGGATGATCTGTGAGTGGATTATCTTTAAGAAGCCATCAACCTTAGGTACCGCATCTGGTGTAATCGCAGGTTTGGTTGGTATTACTCCTGCATGTGCCTTCGTAAGTCCAGCAGGTGCAATTGTTATCGGTATTGCCTGCGGTATTATCTGCCTGTGGGGTGTTCACGGCTTTAAGAGACTGTTAAAGATTGACGATTCACTGGATGTATTCGGTATCCATGGTTTAGGAGCAATCTGCGGCGGTGTTCTAACCGGTGTATTCTGTGCTCCTGAATTAGGCGGTGCTGGCTTTAAGGGTGAGTGGACCTCTATTTTAGGTCAAACCTACGGTCAGACTGTTTCAATCTTAATTTCAATCGTCTGGTCATTCGTAGCTTCAGTTATCGCATTCTATGTTGCCAAGAAGCTTGTGGGTCTGAGAGTTTCTTCTGATGAGGAATCTGAAGGTCTTGATCTGGCCTCTCACGGCGAGCGTGGATACAATCTTTAATAGGGGATTTAAAAAATGAAAAGAATAGTAGCTATCATAAAGCCATTCAAACTGGACGACGTTCGCGAGAGTTTATCAAAGATCGGTATTTCAGGTATCACAGTTTCCGAGGCCAAGGGCTTTGGTCGACAGAAAGGTCATACCGAGCTTTACCGTGGTGCTGAATACGTGGTTGATTTTCTTCCAAAGTGCAAGCTTGAGATTGTAACCACCGATGAGCAGCTTGACGAGTGTGTAGATGCAATTATCAAATCAGCCTACACCGGCAAGATTGGCGATGGCAAGATCTTCATCTCAGATGTAAGCCGAGTAATCAGAATCCGTACCGGCGAAGAGGGTGATGAAGCTATCTGATAGATAGAGAGAATATAGATTAAATAATAAAGAGTTTTTTGGGTATATTGAAAATGGCGCCTCACTTTTTTTGAGACGCCATCTTTTTGTCTGCAGTATACGATAATCCTGTAAGTTTAAATCAATAAGTCCAGTCTATTCAGATTCCTGATCTAAAGCCTTCTTTTTATCAAGCTCATAGTTTAAAAGCAGAAGCTTAGGTGCCTTTCTGTACTTTAGTATATATAGGGTTCTTGAGGTAAAGAAAAGAGCCGAGAAGGTTAAAGCACAGATAAAGCCTATCCAGATGCCTGAAGCCTCTAATCTTTCACCTATAATTCCCCAGGATAAAACATAGCCTAAAGGAAGTCCGATACACCAGAAAGACAGGACTGTATTTATAAGAATAGTCTTAGAATCCTTAAAGCCCTGCAGTACACCGCCTAAAACACACTGAATTGAATCTGGCAGCATATAGATGCAGTTTAGAATCATTAAAAAAGAGGTTATGGCAAGTACCTTAGGATCATTTGAATATAAGGCTGCAATCCTATCCTTTAATAAAAGGATAACTGTAAGATAGACAACAAGACAGGCAAGATTTATAGACATTACAACCCTGCAGACTACAACTGCCTTATCCCAGCTTTTAATACCCATGGCCGATGCAGTTCTGATGGTTGCAGTAAGACCAAGACACAGAGGGATCATATAAATCAGGCTTGATACATTCAGAGTAATTGAATGAGATGCCACTACAGTCGGACCAAAGGGACTTAGGATAACTGCAGCAAGTGAGAAGCCTGCCACCTCAACAGTTCTTGAGATACCTAAAGGCATGGCAAGCTTTAAAAACTGCTTTATGATTTCTTTATCCAGGATTCTGACATTCTCCTTTACCTTATACTGTCCGATGTTTTTTGATTTTCTTATATATATTACAAGACAGATACAGGTAAAGATATTGATAAGTCCGCTTGTAAGACCGCAGCC
>JAZRAY010000168.1:0-8656 GCA_045634805.1 Succinivibrio sp.
GACCAGTCTTTGTATGCATCATTCAGAGTATAATAATCTGCAGCTTTCTCAATACGCAGACTTATCTGCTGAGAAAATGCATCCGCGATCTCTCTTGCCTGTTTTAATGAAAGCTCTGGATAATGGCCAGCAGAGTAGTTAAAGTATCTGCCCTGCTTCTTGATTTTGATAGTCCATGTGGCTGTTCCAGCTGGACTTATACGAAGGTATAATCCTTTACCAAAGGATAAACGCTGACTGATGCCTTTACCAATGGCATCGTCAATTTCATTTAAAGTATACATTTTTAAGGGTGCTCAACTTTAAAAATTGCACACCTCAAAAATTATAAAAAAAGGGTGCAATTTAGGGTGCAAAGTCAAAAAAGGGGTAATTTTGGGGTGCAAAAAGTGTTACATAAAGTGACACAGAGTGATCTACAGTGATAGGTTCACGAACTCCCAAAACCGCATGTTTCTTGGGTTTATTATAGGTCAAAAAGATTGTATATGAAAGGATATTAAGGGAAATGAAACAAAGTGATTAGGACTTTTGGTGCCCAGGACGAGACTTGAACTCGTACTCCCGGAAGAACTACCCCCTCAAAGTAGCGTGTCTACCAATTTCACCACCTGGGCACAACAGGTAATATAATACCAAATTTTAACTTTTTGTAAAGATTTTATGCGTTAAAACTCAGTATGTTAACTCTAATATCTGTACTTCTGTTCATTATCTTTTAATAGAAGATCTGTCTTACCGGTCAGAAGCTTCTTATAAATCACATCGTACAGTAGAACATTCTGTACATACAGTCTGGTTTCCTTAAATGGAATGTTCTCGATAAACATTGGAGTATCGCGCTTCTTTCCATCTGAAGACTTCCATCTTGGGATTCTGTTAGGGCCTGCATTGTAAGCTGCAGCAGCAAGAATTCTGTTATTGTCGAATCTCTCTAACATATCCTTCAGGTAGGCAGAGCCTAGACGTATATTGTTCTCAGGAATTACCAGATCTCTAGGACCGCTATAATCCCAGTTGTTCTTCTTAGAAACCACTCTTGCAGTTTCAGGCATCAGCTGCATTAAACCTACTGCACCTACAGGAGATTTAATATTAGGATTCAGCATACTCTCCTGACGTGAAATTCCATACAGGAATGAAATTGGTACATTGGTTGATGAAGAGTATTTCTTATACAGATTCAGGAAAGCCTTAGGGAATCTGTAATCAAGAGCATCCCATCTCTTGCCTGCAATAACAGACATGATTGCATAATTGATGTTGCCTGAGGTTAAAGCCCAGTCTGCCATAACCATGGCCTCATCGTTAGTACCGTATTTTGCAACCTCATTCCACTCAATGCCTGCATTAGCACTGTCTAAGGCTTTAAATTCAAAGAATCTTACTGCAGCCTTGTTATGAAGAACTGTATCAGGCCATTTAGCTGTAGATGAAAGACGCTCGTGGTTAAATGGAGGCTGCTGACCTAATTCCTGTGCAGCCAAGAATCCAAAGAAGCTACGATCCTTTGCCACCTCTTTCATAAGGTGAATACTCTGGTCTCTCTCGCCTATTTCATAAGCAGCTCTGGCCTTCCAGTATTTCCAGTTGATCTCTTTCTTATCATTTGGATTCAGATGATTATAAAGATCGTAAACAACCTGCCACTGACCAAACCAGATTGCCTTACGCATTCTCATAATCTTGATTTCATCTGACCACTCAATTGCAGGCAGATGCTTATCAACCCAGGTAACTTCCTCTAAAGTTGCGTTTCTGCCTAGGAATCCTCTTGAAATAATCTGAATAATATCAAGGCGCTCTGTTGGAGTTACCTTAAACTTCTTGCAGAAATACTCAAAATGAGGATTTGCATCTTCCGGTTTCAGGTTGGCAAAACGCTTGAAGGCCAGTACAGCTACCCGATGAACATCATCTGTTGATGGCTGATATTCCTCTGTCAGGATCTTAGAAGGATCCTCGTATAACTCCATTGCAAGATCGATGCGATTCTTGAATTTGGAATCAGGTGAAAACTCTGCTGCAAGATTTCTGGTTGAATCAGCATATCTTCTCTGGATATACAGTCTCTCGAACTTATCCATACGGTTAGTGTCGTTCAGATTTCCATTCTGTCCCCAGACATAGATTAGTCCTGAACATCCTGATGGATATGGTTTTAGCTGCATATAAATCTTGTTGGCAAAAATCTGAGCAGACATATCAGCAAGTCCCTGACGCCATCTTGCCTCATAGTATCTGCACTGTAGAGTCTGCTGAGCTGCAGTTAAGTCCTGATTATCGTTAAATGGTTTCTTCTTGCCAATAAGATCTGATACCTGCTTAAACTTACCTTGTCTTGCCATGAAATCAATATATTTGTTCTTAAGTATTCCACTTAATTCTCTGTGATCATTACTGTTCATAAATTCCACAGCCTTAGGATACTTTGAAACATCCATATTGTTGGTCAGATACCAGTAATCAACCCATAGAGCTAAAGGATAATCCTCAAGATGATTTCTCTTGATACGCATTGCCTCTGCTGTATCACCATTCTTGGCAGCAGTCTCTGCATCCTTAAAATACTTTCTCTGATTTATAAGCTTTGGTGTGGTTGCAATTAAAGGATTCTCAGTAGTTAAATCACCTGGGATATAGCTCTGTCTAATGTTTTCCTTGGCAATAGGAGCCTTGTAGTAATTCTTGTTGCTCTTAGGAGCTTTCTTAGTAGTTGCAGAAGATTTGGATTTATTTGATTTTGCAGATTTTGCGCTGTTTGATTTCTTAGTGGTCTTTGATTTCTTAGACTGATTGGTCTTTTTTGCAGAATTGGTCTTTTTAGTAGAATTAGTCTTCTTGGCCTTTTTCTGGGTCTGCACAGTCTGCTTGCTTTTATCCTGAGCCGCATATGAGCAATTAAAATTTACTGAAAGGAAACAGATTGAGGTTCCTAACAGAAGAGACTTTACTATGTTTGATAATTTCATAAAAAAACCAGCTTAACTTTTGTAATAGTATCTCTTTCATTATACAAAGTTAAAGCCGGTTTTATAGAAAAAATTTTATAAATTCGTTGAATTATCAACAATTAGAAAAGACTTATGTTAAATACCTTTAAGTATCCGATAAATAAGATCACTGCAATTACAGTTGTAAGAATGTATCTGTAGTAAACAAATAACTTCTCTGAAATTCTGTAACCGATACCTGTATTACACTCTTTAATGTACTTCTCCCATTTCATACCACGCTTTGAAGTAATGAACAGAACAAATACTAAAGAACCGATTGGTAATACGTTTGCTGAGATTAAGAAATCACAGAAATCAGTAATACCGGTGCCGTTACCAAGAATTGAAACATTTGAAAGAACGTTAAAGCCTAATACTGGAAGAATAGCCAGAATCAGAATAACCAGGAAGTTAACTAAAACCGCCTTCTTTCTCTTGATGTTAAACATCTCAAGATTTGCAGCAATAATGTTTTCAAACACAGCAATCAGGGTTGATACAGCAGCAATCAGCATGAACAGGAAGAACAGAGTTCCCCACATAGAGCCTAGATACATATTGGAAAATACTGTTGTCATTGAAACGAACAGCAGATTTGGACCTGCATCTGGGTTGATACCATAGGTAAAGCAAGCTGGGAAGATTACAAAACCTGAAAGCAGAGCGATTGCAGTATCAAGACCGGCGATGAACACAGCCTCATTTAATAGGCGGTGACGGTTTGACATATAGCTACCGAAAATAGCGATACCGCCCATACCGGTAGATAAGGTGAAGAATGCCTGACCCATTGCAGCCCAGATTGCTTCGCCAAAATTGTTCTCAAGCTTTGATAAGTCTGGCTTCAGGTAGAATGAAATACCATCAGCAAAACCTGACATGGTGCATGAACGGATTGCCATGAATACCAGAAGAATAATCAGCATCATCATTAAAGGCTTGGTATAACGCTCAACACCTTTAACAAGACCTAAAGCCACAATCATAAATGAGAATGCTACAACTGCTGCCATGCACATATACAGGGTAACGGGATCAGCAAGTAAGGAAATAAAGCCCTCAAGAGCAACATCTTTTGGCAGATTTGACTCAACAGTTCCGAATGCAAACTTCAGGAAATAGTAAAGCATCCAGCCGGTGATGATTCCGTAGAAAGACATCAGAATATAGTTACCGGCAAGCTGCCACCACTTGTTAACATGCCACTTGGTGCCAGGCTCTTCTAACTTCTCATAGCACTTTGCAATTGATGATCTTGATGCTCTACCGATTGCAAGCTCAACAGTTAAAAGAGGAATACCCATTGCAATCAGGAAGAACAGATAAATAAGTACGAAGATAGCTCCGCCGTACTGACCTGTGATGTATGGGAAACGCCAGACATTACCAATACCAACAGCACATCCTGCTGCAATCAAGATAAAACCAAGTCTGGTTTTAAACTGCTCTCTTTTCTCGTTCATTTGAAAATCCTAAATCGTAAAATTATTTTTATTAAGCTCTACCGAAAATCTTGTAGTATCCAACTGCAAGAACAATGATAACCATAGTTGTCAGAATGTACTTGTAGTAGATAAACAGAGAGGTAGGCATTTTAAAGCCTTTACCAATATTGCACTGCTTGATGTATCTGTCCCACTGCATTCCGCTCTTTGAGCAGATGAACAATACAAACACAATTGAACCAATTGGAAGAATATTGTTAGATACAAGGAAATCAAAGAAGTCCAGAATACCGGTATTAGAGCCGATAATATGAACATCTGACAGAACATTAAAGCCAAGCATTGGCAGTAAGCTTAAGGCGATAATTACTACGAAATTGATAACTACAGCCTTTAGTCTTGACCATTTGAACAGCTCAATACATCCTGCAATTGAGCTCTCAAATACAGCAATCATGGTTGATACAGCTGCAATCAGCATGAACAGGAAGAACAGGCTTCCCCAGATGGTACCAAAGGTCATATTTGAAAATACAACTGTCATGGTGATGAACAGCAGATTTGGACCTGCATCAGGATTGATGCCATAGGTAAAACATGCAGGGAAAATTACGAAACCGGATAATAAGGCGATAATGGTATCAAATGTGGCAATAAATACAGCCTCATTTAAGATTCTGTGACGATCTGACATGTAGCTGCCGAAGATAGCGATAGCACCAAAACCAACTGATAAGGTAAAGAATGCCTGGCCCATAGCAGCCCAGATTGCCTCACCGATATTCTGCTCGAATTTCTCTAAATCAGGCTTTAAATAGAACTTAATACCCTCTTCAAAACCATCCAGAGTAAATGATCTGCAGGCCATGAAGAACAGAAGCAGAATCAGAACGATCATCAGAGGCTTGGTGAAACGCTCAACACCTTTGATAACGCCTAAAGCAACAATAGTAAATGAGAAAAGTACTGTAATGAATACACACAGGAACATGGTTTCAGGATTTGCCAGAAGCTCACCGAAATTCTGACCTGCAGTTTCTCTTGTCATGCCTGGTGTGATATTTCCGGAAACAAAGTTGCAGAAATAGAAAAGCATCCAGCCGGCTACTACCACGTAGAAAGCCATCAGGATGTAATTACCAGAGAACTGCCACCACTTGTTGAAGTGCCAGTGTGTACCTGGCTGTTCAAGCTTTTCATAGCAGTATGCCATTGAGCTTCTTGAAGCTCTGCCGATGGCAAGTTCAACAGTAAGTAAAGGAATACCTACAGACAATAGAAAAAACAGATATAAAAGGACGAAATATGCTCCACCATACTGTCCTACAATGTAAGGGAATCTCCAAACATTTCCTATACCAACAGCGCATCCTGCAGCAATCAGAAGGAAACCTAATCTGGTTCGGAAGACCTCTCTTGTTCTTACCTTTGTATCCATAACAATTATTTTTCTCGTTATTATTATTTATTAAAAACTGATATATAGCCTTGAATTAGAAGGAAAACAACAATTAAAGGCAATACATATTTGAAATAGAATTTAAATTTTCCGGTTAATTTAAATCCAGAACCTTTATTTGTTTCCTTTAAATATTTATCAAATCCCCAGCCATAATTCCATGAGACGTATAAAACGTAGATAATTGCACCAATTTGGAGAATATTCTGAGAAAGAATAAAGTCATATAAATCAAGGATTACTGTTCCCTCACCCATAGGATGTACATCTGATAATACATTGAAGCCAAGAATTACAGGTAAGGCTAGAATCAGGATAATTAGACAGTTATAAATAACAGCTTTCTTTCTTGAAACATTAAATACATCAATGCTGATACCGACAATGTTCTCAAATACTGCAATCAGAGTTGATACAGCAGCAAACAGCATAAAGATAAAGAAGATACTACCCCAGATCTGACCTGCAGCCATATTTGAGAATACAGAAACCAGAGTAACGAAAATCAGACCAGGTCCCTGACCAGGTTCAACAGAGTAGCTAAAGCATGCAGGGAAAATAATGATACCGGCTAAAATCGCAACAATAGTATCTAAAAGAGTAATAACAGCTGCCTCATAAGTAATTGACTTATGAGAATTCATGTATGAACCGAAAATCTGTAGAGAGCCGACACCTAAACCTAGGGTAAAGAATGCCTGACCTAAAGCAGCATACAGAACTTCATACAGATTCTGAGATGAAATCTTTGAAAAATCAGGCATCAGATAGAACTCTAAGCCCTTTTCAAAACCAGGAAGGAAGAATGATCTTGCAGAGAGGAATAACAGCATCATGAACAGTAAAACCATCATAGGCTTGGTGATACGTTCAACACCGTTTCTTACACCGCATGCACAGACTGAGAAACCAACCACGGTAACAATAACAGTACAGATAATCTGAGTAACAGGATCAGCTAACATTCCGCCGAATATAGCGCCAGAATCGCCCTGACTCATAGGAGCAGCAGTAAACTCACCTAACAGCATCTTGGTTGAATAGTAGAACATCCAGCCTGTAACCATAGTATAGAATGCCATCAGCACATAATTACCAAGAATCATGAAATACTTGCATAGATACCATTTCTTGTTAGGAGTCAGAATCTCAAAGGATCTGCCAATAGATCTTCTTGAAGCTCTACCTACTGAAAGCTCGATAGTCACTAGAGGAATACCAAGAAGAATCAGGAAAGCTATATAGATAAGTACAAATAAAGCGCCGCCATACTGACCAGTGATATAAGGGAATCGCCATACATTACCAAGACCGATTGAGCATCCTGCTGCAATAAGTAAAAAACCGAGTCTGGAAGTAAACTGTTCTCTATTATTATTTTGAGTACTTGTCATTTTTTTTCTCACAAAAAAGGCCCGTATTATTAACGAGCCTTGTTTTATTTAACATAGCACGAGCAAAGTATTACTCTTCGCGTGGGCTATTCTCATATGGATTTGGTAAATCCTCTGAAGAAGCCTGAACATATGTGTTCTCTGCTGGCTCAGCATCTTCTTCTAAATCAACCTCTGGTGCTGAATCCTGATCAGCTTTCTGCTCTTCAGCCTCAGCCTTAGCATTCTCTGCCTCAGCTAATGCCTTGATTGATAGACGGATTCTACCGGTGTTATCAATATCAAGAACACGAACACGAACTTCATCACCAACGCATAGATAATCATTTACGTTCTCAACACGCTCTTCGGTGATCTGAGAAATATGAACTAGACCATCTCTGCCTGGAAGAATGTTAACGAAAGCACCGAAATCAGTGATTCTTACAACTTTTCCATCATAATCCTGACCAACTTCAACTTCAACTAAAAGATCATTAATGCGCTTAATTGCAGCATCAGCTGATGCTAATGATGAAGCAGAAATCTTTACGGTACCATCATCTTCGATATCAATCTGTGAATTGGTATCTGCCTGGATTGAACGAACGTTGAAGCCACCCTTACCGATAACTTCCTTAACCTTGTTTGCAGGAACCTTGATGGTTACTACACGTGGAGCATAAGGAGACAGAGTCTCACGAGGACCAGGAATTGCCTTCTGCATTACGTTCAGTAAGTGAATTCTTGCAGCATGAGCATCAGTTAATGCATTCTGCATGATCTCACGGGTAATACCGTCGGTCTTGATATCCATCTGAAGTGCGGTAACACCATCACGGGTACCAGCTACCTTGAAGTCCATATCACCTAAGTGGTCTTCATCACCCATAATATCGGTCAGAATTGCAACTCTGTCATCTTCCTTAACAAGACCCATTGCAATACCAGCAACTGGAGCCTTAATAGGAACACCTGCATCCATTAGAGATAAGCAGCCTGAACATACAGAAGCCATTGATGAAGAACCGTTTGACTCAGTGATTTCTGAAACAACACGGATTGAATATGGGAAATTCTCCATCTCTGGTAGAACAGCCTTTAGAGCTCTCTTAGCTACACGACCGTGACCGATTTCACGACGCTTTGGAGAACCAATCAGACCAATCTCACCTACGCAGTATGGAGGGAAGTTGTAGTGAAGAATAAATCTGTCTGAACGAACACCTGCCATATCCTCGAAGGTCTGAGCATCTCTCTCTGAACCTAAGGTACAGGTACCGATTGACTGAGTCTCACCACGGGTGAATAGTGCAGAACCGTGAACACGTGGAAGAATACCGGTAGCAATGGTGATAGGACGAATCATTCTTAAGGTACGAC
>JAZRAY010000169.1:0-11372 GCA_045634805.1 Succinivibrio sp.
TTCGCAGTGGTAGCAGATGAAGTTCGTTCTCTGGCTTCTCGTACTGGTAGTTCTACTCAGGAAATCATTAAGATGGTCGGTCAGATTCAGAATGACGCTAATACCGCTAATGAATCTATGATTGCATCATTGGAAAACATGAATACATTGGCAACAAGAACTGGTGCAGTATCAGATCTGCTTAACAATGTATCCGCTCAGGTATCAGATGTTAACAGTCAGATTACCCAGATTGCAACTGCTGCAGAACAGCAGACTACAGCAACAGCTGAAATCTCCACCAATATGCAGGACATTACAGCTTCAGCTCAAAGCCTTGCAGCCAAGGTTCAGGAAGCACAGGAAAATGTTACCAAGTCTGTTGCCGAACTGCATAACCTAGTACTGCAGGTTCGTGACCTGAAAGTATAAACAGAGTTCTCTTCTCCAAAAGGCTCATTTCTCTGAAGTGGGCCTTTTTTATGTCCGCACAAAACGTAACAAAGCCTTATCAGCAAAAAGGAAGATGCCTAGATAAACAAGATAAGATTGAAAAGTAGGATTGGGAAGTAGACAGGATCAAAAAACCTCTGACGAAGCAGAGGTTTTGAAATTCGAAACGTATTAACGCTTTGAGTACTGTGGACGTTTACGAGCCTTGTGAAGACCAACCTTCTTACGCTCTACAGAACGTGCATCACGAGTTACGAAACCAGCCTTACGTAATGCAGGGCGGAATGACTCGTCGTACTGAATTAAAGCACGAGTAATACCGTGACGGATTGCACCAGCCTGACCAGTGATACCACCACCTGAAACAGTGATGTATAAATCAACCTTGTCAGTTAACTCTAATAGCTCTAGAGGCTGTGAAACAACCATACGAGAAGTTGGACGACCGAAGTACTGCTCTAAAGTCTTGCCGTTGATCTCTAATTTACCTGTACCCTGAGTTAAGAATACACGTGCAGTTGAGTCCTTACGACGACCGGTACCATAATACTGATTTGCTGCCATTTGCTAGTGCTCCTATAACTTGATAACCTGAGGCTGTTGAGCAGCATGATTATGTGACTCACCAGCATATACCTTTAGCTTACGGAACATAGCACGACCTAATGGTCCCTTTGGAAGCATACCGCGAACAGCATTCTCGATAACATCTTCTGGCTTACGTGCTAAAAGCTTCTCGAAAGACTCTGACTTGATTCCACCTGGGAAACCAGTGTGGTGATAATACATCTTGTCAGTAGCCTTGTTGCCAGTAACCTTAACCTTAGAAGCGTTGATTACGATAACGTAATCACCAGTATCTAAGAATGGAGTGTACTCTGGCTTGTGCTTACCGCGTAGGCGAATAGCAATCTCAGAAGCTAGGCGACCTAAAGTCTGACCCTCAGCATCAATAACTAACCAATCACGCTTAATAGTTGATGGTGTTGCAACGAAAGTTTTCATTAAAAAACCCTTTTTTTTAAGGAATAATTCCTTATAAAACCTTACAGATAAATACTTATCTGCTCTCTTTCCAAACAGGCTAATTTCTTAGTCTGCACCAAGTAACACGGGTGGGAAACCGGTTCCTCGGTTAGAGGGGCAATGGCATATTTTAAACAAAAAACAGATAATGATCAAATAAATTTTTGCCTTGTTTTTCTTATTGTTATTTATTTTTTGCCCATAAAAATCAGGTTTAAAAAAGTTCTGTATTTTCAGTAGGTTAATTTTTTAAATATCAGCTACAACACGACTGTCATTAATAGACAGTTTTTCTTCAGTAACATCGCAGCCTAAAAACCAGATTTTTACACCGGCCTTTAAAGCTTCAGCCCAGGCGGTTCCAAATTCACTCTGAATCTGAATATTCGGTCTAACCTCGTTAACCTTGGGCATCTGAATAACAAAGGCTAGCGCGCACTTATATCCCTTTTCTCTGGCATCGATAAGCTCATATATATGTCTTACTCCGCGCTCGGTAGGAGCATCAGGAAAATAGCCGATACCTTCCTTTTCAAGAGTACAGCCTTTTACTTCCACAAGATATCGCTCATTTCCCTTTTCAAGGTAGAAATCTATTCTTGATTTTCCAAACCTGTATTCAGGACGAACAAAATCAAAATTCTCTGAGAGCCACTCCTTCATAACTGTGTTTGGAGCCTGACTGTCTATATTTACAAGTCCAAGATCTTTCTTGTATACAGCAATCAGATCATACTGAGTCTTTCGCTCTTTACTGTCTGATTTTGAGAGGATTACATGAGAATCCGGAAGCAGAAGTTCTCTGCATCTTCCGGTATTTTTGACGTGCACTGTCTCCACCTTATCGCCAATTATAACCCTGGCAATAAAACGGCTTGGACGTTCGAGAAAAGTGGCTTTGTATATATTTCTGTACTGCATGATGCAATTTTATCATGCAGATAACTTTTCAATACTACTTAATTTTGTTGTACTGATATAGAAATATTCCAAGAACAGTAACAATAAAGATAGGCAGGAAATAGCCTGTATCAGCGGCAAATTTCCATAGGACAATTAAAAAAGCCAGCTCAAGCAACCACATGATACGTAATGGGATTCTTTTGGTTACTGAAACATTACCTGCAGTTTCACTGGCTCTATTCTTTTCTGAGGCTGACATTACTCACTCCTTGTTTTGTTTTATATGGACAGTTGTTATTTTTCTTGTGTCCTTTTTTTGATTATGATCCTATTTTTTTCTAATAAATACCCTGTGTTTTCTCAAAAAATATAAAAAAACTGATAAAAAAGCTCGTTTTTTTGAATAAGTTCAAAAAAGTTCAATGCATAATCGAGGAAAGAGCTTCCCCCAAAAAAATCGTAAAGAAAACGCTTACAAAACTGTGACTTTCATTCTCTGAATTAAACCAGATTTAACTATAATAGAATAGATGGTAGCTACTCCAGAATTATAGAAGAATTTTGATGGCAGGATAGAACAGACTGTAAAGTAAAAGAAAGACCTCGCGAACAAAAAAACTCTCTTCCCCTTATATTAAAGGAAGAGAGAGTAACCATGTTAGGATAACATAAGGAGTTCTATGAAAATTTATTAGCCAAGGTATTTCTTTAAAGTTTTACGAACTGCTCCAACAGAGGCTATTTCTTCACGGAAGAGATTCTCTATCTTCAGCCCTACTCCAGCCTCATACAGATCAACTCCGAAAATAACCTTATTAGAAAGAATTGGATGCACTTTTGAGCTGATGTCAGTGTCAGAACCCAGGGTTATACCTTCAAGATATTTCCTGAGTGTCTCAAGCTGTGGATCATCAGATAACACAAACTCTTTACCGTTATCATCAACCCCCAGAAGATAACGCAGCCATCCTGCTATTGCTAAAGGAAGAGCAATCATCTTTGAGGTATCAAGACCGAGACGTCTGTAACTCTTTAAAGTCTCACCAAAACGAACAGGAACCTTCTGTGAGGTATCTGTTGCAATACGCTGTGGAGTATCAGGAAGAGCTCTGTTTACAAGACGCTGTTCAATTACCTCTGAGAGGAAAGATTCTGGATTTAGAATCTTTGGATCTTCTACAACCTTAAGACCCTCATCATAGCCAAGCTTCTTAACTAGTGAAACCAGCTCTCGGTCATCCATTTCATCTGCAATCTTTTTATAGCCAAGTACACAGCCGTATACAGCCAGTGCAGTATGCAGAGGGTTCAGACAGGTTGTAACCTTCATGCGTTCACACAGTTCAACTCCTTTTTTGGTTGTAAACAGGACACCGGCCTTCTCCAAAGGAGGTCTGCCATTTGGAAAACGGTCCTCTATTACCAGATACTGAGGCTTTTCTGCATTTACAAATGGAGCAATATAGGTACCCTTGGTGGTTTTAATGCTCTCCATATCCTCAACCCCCAAATCCTTTAACATTTTTTCAATATCAGGATCTGGTCTTGGAGTAATCTTATCAATCATTGAACAAGGGAATGCTACAATGTTTTCATCCTTGAGATAATCTAAAAATCCTTTCTCACAGAATCCGTTCTCAACCCATTTCTCAGCAACGGTTACTACGGAACGCTGCAGAATAGTTCCATTGTTGGAGCAGTTATCCATTGAAACCAGAGAGATAGGATACTTTCCTGCAAGATAACGCTCATATAAAAGAGCACAGGTTATGGACATACCATGTTTTGCTCTCTTTGGACCGTTTTTAAAATCTTCAAGGACTACTGGAGTAAAAGAGCCGTCAATACCCTTAAGAGAATAACCTTTTTCTGTAATGGTAAATGACATAAGCTGCAGAGACTTATCTTTAAACATCTCAACTGCACGGGATTCATCCGCCTTATCCTCACCATTTAAAAGAAGATCGCAGACTGTTGCTCCGATGATCTGCATCTTTGTTGAAGAATCTGGAAGAAGAGTTACTCCGAGTACCAGATTATCATGAGGCTTTTCGATTTTTTCTCTGGTCTCACCGCTTCTTGTAGATAAAGTTACAATGCCTCTGTCAGACAAATTTCTGTTCAGAAGCTCCTGCTGAACAGAAGCGATAAATGCATGGTAAATATTTCCTGCCCCCATATGTACCCATACAGGATGCTCACAGGTTCTGCGGCGAACTTCTGAAACAGAATACATAGGAAGTGCAATCGAAGCTTTCTCAAATGCACTCTTGTCCAACTCAATTCCTTTTTCTGTAACTTTCATATTAAAGCGTAATCCTTATTCGTTATATCACTGCCCTGTTGTTCAGGGCAGCAGTGAAAGACTTTGTTATTACCAGATTAAAGACTGTTCTGTTGAATAGATGTTGTCAGGGTAATTCATTCCCTTATCCTTACGGATTGCCTCTTCCAGTCCCTGCAGATAGGTTGCACCTAAAGCTCTGTCATATAGACCGTATCCAGGACGGGCTTTCTCTCCCCAGATCTCACGACCGTGATCAGGACGGACAACACCGTTGAATCCAACTTCAACCAGAGCCTTCATAATCTCATACATATCCAGTGAACCCTCACGTGAAACATGAGAACTCTCATGGAACTGATGATCACCGGTGTGTTTTACATTACGTACATGAGCAAAATGAATTCTGGAGCTGATTTCCTTGTTGCGGATAATCTTAGGAATATCATTGGCAGGATTGCTTCCTAAAGAACCGGTACATAGGGTAAAGCCGTTGTAAGGTGAGCTGTTCATTCTTGCAATCTTTACCAGATCCTCTTCGCACTTGCAGATACGAGGAAGACCGAATAAATCATATGCAGGATCATCTGGGTGAACACCCATCTTGATATTGTATTTCTCGCAGGTTGGCATAATGGCATCTAAGAAATACTTAAAGTTTGCACGCAGATCATCTGCGGTCATTCCTGCGAATTTCTTGATTTCAGCAGTAATTTCGCTTCTACGGTTAAGCTCCCAACCAGGCATTTCAAAGCCGTTTGAATTCTTGATGATGTAATCAAACATCTCTTCGGCGCTTAATCCTTCACAGATTTTACCGTTATAACCCAGAGCTGTTGAACCATCTTCCAGAGGTTGAGCCAGATCAGTTCTAGTCCAGTCAAAAACAGGCATAAAGTTATAACAAACAAGATGTATACCGCATTTACCAACAGCCTCAAGTGATTTGATATAGTTTTCAATATATTTGTCACGGGTGTTAGCTCCATATTTAATATCCTCATGAACATTGATACTCTCAATGCCCATAAGCTTTAAGCCTGCCTTCTCTACAAAATGTTTACGCTCTAAAACCTTTTCCTCAGGCCAAACCTCACCTGCAGGAATTTCATGAAGTGCGGTGATAACACCTTCCATACCACCAATCTGACGGATCTTATCTAAAGTAATAGGATCCTGCTCTGGACCATACCAGCGAAAAGACATATGCATCATAACTGACAGACTCCAAATAACTATTCTCTAATGCTGTTCTATTACCATTCCTCCCTGTTCAAGGGGGAATGGACTATTATGTATCTGATTTAGAATCAGACGTTAAAACCGAAATAACGGTTGGTGTTGTTAAAGGAAATATCCTCAACCATCTGACCTAGGAAAGTCATATCCTCTGGATACATACCCTTCTCAACATAAGTACCGATAAAGTTACACATAATGCGGCGGAAGTACTCATGTCTGGTGTATGAAAGGAATGAACGTGAATCGGTCAGCATACCAAGGAAGTTACCGAATACAGACAGATTTGCAAAGGAAGACATCTGATCAACCATTCCCTGGTATGAATCATTGAACCACCATGCTGCTCCCTGCTGAATCTTACCCTTAGCCTCTGGCCCCTGGAAGGCACCGATTGCAGTAGCAATAGGACCGTTATCAGCTGGATTCAGTGAATACCATATAGTCTTTGGAAGAGCATTTCTCTGGGTAAGCTCATTCATTAAAATACCGATTGCCTCGGCACATGGACGGTTGCCCATATAGTCAAAGCCAGTGTCTGAACCTAGAAGTTTGAACATCTTGCTGTTTGGATCACGGATTGCGCCATAATGAATCTGCATTACCCATCCATACTTGGTGTAGCCTTCAGCCAGATGAAGAAGAATCATTGACTTGTAGGCTTCGATCTCCTCTGAAGTTAAGGTTTCATTAGCCAAACCTTTTTCATAGATTCTTTCAAGTTCACTGTCAGATACAACTTTGCAGTATGCATAATCAATACCGTGGTCAGCAGCACGACAGCCCATATCGTTGAAGAACTTCATTCTTTCATCGATAGCTTCAAAGAATGCCTTGCAGGAATCAATCTTCTTGCCTGTGAGCTTTGAAATATGTTCTACATATGAAGCAAACTCAGGCTTTTCAATCTTCATTGCCTTATCAGGACGCCATGCAGGTAGAACCTTGCAAGGAGCTGAACTGTCAGCAGCTATTTTCTTGTGCCACTCAAGAGAATCACCAGGGTCATCGGTGGTACAGATTAACTTAACATTTGACTTACGGATAATGTCACGAACTCTGAAATTGTCAGAAGCCAGCTTCTCGTTACACTTCTCCCAGATTTCCTTGCATGAACGTTCATTAAGTGGAGTAGAAATATCAAAATATCTCTGAAGCTCTAAATGAGTCCAGTGGTACATAGGATTTGCAAAAGCTAAAGGCAGAGATTTTGCAAAAGCCTCAAACTTCTCATAATCTGAGCTCTCTGAACCGGTAATCTGACTCTCAGGATAACCATTTGATCTCATCACACGCCATTTGTAGTGGTCTCCTGACAGCCATGCATCAGTAATATTTCTGAACTTATAGTTCTCAGCAATCTGCTGTGGATTGATATGACAGTGATAATCAATGATAGGCATTTTTGCAGCATGTTCATGATAAAGTCTGCAGGCAGTGTCATTTTCAAGCATAAAATCCTTATCTAAAAACTTTTTCATTTTTAAATCTCGCTAATTAAATATGAATTAAACAGGGTCAAGATCCGCATTTAAATGCGGATCACCTTTAAGAAAAATCAGAAAGTTACGGCGTCAATCCGAGCATGTCTTTTGAAACAGGACCTAAAGCTTCTGGGTAACCTGCCAGGTATGCAAGATAGCTGGATAGGAATGGCAGATAAGTGATCAACATTAACACCATGAAGATCAGAGCATAGTAAGGTAATAAAGGCTTAATTACCCTCTCAATTGTGGTCTTTCCAACCTTAACACCTACGAACAGAATATTACCTACAGGTGGAGTAATCAGACCAATGCATAGGTTGAAGGTGATAATAATACCGAACTCAACTGGTGAAATACCGCATGACTGTGCAATTGGCAGGAAGATTGGGGTAAAGATCAGAACTGCAGGAGTAGTATCCAGGAAGGTACCAACAAACAGCAGAACAATATTGATGATCAGCATGATCACAATCTTGCTTTCTGAAACGCCTCTTAAAAGCTCACCTACAGCATCAGGGATATTAACAAATGAAATTACCCATGACATGATTGAGGATACGCCAATAAGAAGAATAATAATGCCTGTCATCTGTACTGAATTTGCATAAATCTTAAGCAGTTTCTTAAGATTGATGGTACGGTAGCATAAAGACAGAATCAGAGAATAAACTACTGCAACAATAGCGCCTTCGGTTGCAGTGAAAGCACCAGCTACGATACCGCCGATAACCAGCACAATCAGTAACAGTGATGGAAGAGCATCAAAGGTGATCTTCATTGCGATTGGTAAAGTGATCTTCTGGGAATCCTTCTTGTAACCTCTGCTGTGAGCAAGGAAACCAGCAAGAACCATGCAGACTAAGCCCCATAGAATACCAGGGATATAACCTGCGATAAATAAAGCTGCAACAGAGGTACCGCCTGATACCAGTGCGTAGGTAATTAAAACATTGCTTGGTGGAATTAAAAGTCCGGTAGGAGCTGTGGCAATATTTACGGTTGCCATATAATCACGCTCATAACCTTCCTTCTCTGCAATAGGGCCAACAATTGAACCCATGGCAGAAGCGGCTGCAACACCAGAACCGGAAATTGCACCGAACATCATGTTAGCCATAGCATTGGTATGAGCATAACAGCCTGGTAATCTGCCTACCAGAAGACGGGCAAAGTTCATCAGACGCAGAGCAATACCGCCCTGATTCATGATATCGCCAGCCAGAATAAAGAATGGAATAGCAATCAGAGTAAATACAGAGATACCGGTGAAGGTACGCTGTGCGCCTGTCTGCAACATCATGTCAAAGTCCAGAGCTACACCACCTGCAACAACTGACGAAATAGCAATTGCAATACAGATTGGAGTTCCAAGGATCAGTAGACCGACGAGGCAAACAGCCAGGAGAATACTTACAATAACAGTCATATCTGTCTTCCTTAAATGAGGGGAGAACATCTCCCCTCTGTTTATAAGAATCGTGGTTGAATCAGGGAATTATTACTCTGCACTGACACCGTAGCGGTCAACGTCAGGAGAGGATAAAACCTTGAATATGTCTAATAGATTTAGGAGACCATACAGGCAGATAATTACACCCGAAATTGGGAGAACTGCATACATGAATCCCATACTGATACCCAGAGAAGCGGTTTCCTGGGAGAAATTCTCAGTAGACATGATGTAACCACCATAGATCAGAAGCGAAACTGCGGTAAGCATTACACAAAGTTCAGAAAAAATGTCCAGATAGGCCTTTTTTCTGCCTGTAAATTTGGCAGAGAAGAAGGTCATGCAAAGATGACCTCTCTTGCCGAAGACACTAGCTGCACCAAGGATTGAAAGCCAGGTGAAGCTATAGGTTACTATTTCCTCAGAGATTGTGCTTGGGGAATTAAAGAAGTAACGGGTTACAATCTGGTAAGTACCTACAATGGTCATCTCAATAAAGAGAACAACACATATGGTAATCAGTACCTTGTCCAGAATTTGTCTTAGGCTTTGCATTTATCGCTCCGTTTTATGAATTATTTATTGTTTGATGCGTCAAAGGCTGAAGCTTTATCGTACATAGCCTTCATAGCTGGGTTTTCATTTAGAAGCTGCTGGTGTAAAGGTAGAACCTTCTCACGGAATGCATTGGCATCAACATCAATGAAGGTTACGCCCATCTTCTTAGCCTGTTCTTTAGCCTCAGCAATTCTCTTGTGCCATGCCTCGAACTCTGCCTTCTGAGCTTCCTTGGCTGCATCCTCGAATAACTTACGATCCTCGTCGCTTAACTTTGAAAGAAACTTCTCTGAAGCAACAATCAGATCAGGACACATCTGGTGACCATCATATGAGAAGTACTTGCAAACCTCACCGTGCTTCTGATCGGTAAGAGCTAGCTCATTGTTCTCTGCACCGTCAATAACACCCTGCTGTAAAGCTGAATAAACTTCACCGAAGCTCATTGGAGTTGCAGCTGCACCGAAGGCTTCCATCATCTTAACGTTGGTAGGACCAGCCTGAACACGGAACTTCTTGCCCTTCAGATCGTCAACTGTGTTGATTGGGGTCTTTGAGTAGAAATTACGGGTACCGGCAGTAAAAGCGCCTAATGGTCTGAAACCATCCTTCTGAGCATCTGAGCCTAACTCAGCAAGAACCTCTGGATCAGTAATAAACTTTTCAAAGTTTGATTCTGAGGTAAACAGGAAAGGAACTGAGAATACTGCATACTTCTTGTTGAATGATTCAATGTTTGCAGTTGATACTGACAGGAACTGAACAGAATTCATCTTAACCAGCTCAAGAACCTTCTCATTAGCACCTAATGAACTGTTAGGGAAAATTCTAACGTCGTACTTGTCACCAGCCTTGCTCTCAACAAAGTTCTTGAAAGCAACAAAACCGATATGGTCTGGGTGAGTCTCAATCTGAGTGTGAGAAATACGAACAGTGGTCTTTGCCTCAGCTGAAGCTGCAAAGCCTAAAATAGAAGCAACAGCTAATGCGGTTCCAAGAATTTTCTTAATACTCATAATAATCTCCTTATGATTAGGTAGTTTTTAGTTAAATATAAATAAACAAAGTTGCTTGAATAGGGATTCGAAATATATTCTGCACCCGGAAATCTTAGGATCTGATATCCTTAACCTTCTTGAGAATATCTCTGCAGGCAGCACTGATACCCTCATAATCCTCGGCCTTTACCATCTTAGGATCTGGTACAAAGCTTCCGCCTACAGCGGCTACGTTCTTGAGGCACAGATACTCTGAGAGGTTGTCCAGATTTACTCCGCCTGTTGGCACAAACTTGATTGAAGCATAAGGACCTGCCAGTGCCTTTAATGTCTTAGTGCCGCCATAGGCTGCTGCAGGGAAGAACTTAACAACCTCTAAACCGAAGTCTAAAGCCTGCTCCAGATCTGATGGAGTTACGGTACCAGGACAGATGGCCAGATTATGCTTTAAGCACCAGTCCACAACCTTTGGATTAAAACCTGGGGTAATTACAAACTTGCCACCGTTATCCAGGGTTGCCCATGCCTGATCAACATTGTGAACAGTACCTGAGCCAACCATCATGTTAGGACATTCCTCTGCCATGATTCTGATTGCATCAGCAGCTGCTGCAGTACGGAAGGTAACCTCTGCAATAGGAATTCCACCGTCACATAATGCCTGAGCTAAAGGAGCTGCCTGTTTTGCATTCTCAAGGACAACCAGAGGCACAATGCCGACTGATTCAATATCGCTTAAAACTTTAAATTTCATCTTTATCTCCTAAAAATCTCTGCGCTTGTGAGATGACATAAATTCCTTCAGTTGCTCAGGTGTTGGCAGACCTTCATTGTCCCCAGTGAAGGTACACTGAATTGCGCCGATGGCACAGCCGCGCTCAACAGCCTTATCAAAATCAATTCCTTCCATAAGACCTGACAGCACTCCGGCAGCAAAACCATCACCGGCACCTACGGTATCTACAACCTTGTCAAGTCGGATCGTAGCCATGTCG